>DEKP01000031.1 GCA_002353935.1 Ruminococcaceae bacterium UBA2719
AAAGAATATATGATAAAAAAAGAAGTCATTTTGATTATCCTATGAGAAAGGAATTTCATAAAATAATATTTAGTATCCTTTGTCAAATTGCACTTACTGCTCTAATAAAATTAATTGTATTAGTAACATTGGAGCAAAGAGATGAATTGAAATTTAGTTTAAAAAATTGTACTTTAACAAACAATAAAGAAGTGAATAATGAAGTAATTTCAAGAATAGATCAATTTGAAGATAAAATGTTGATAAGAAGGCTAATAGGTGGTATTTTAATGGTCATTATTGTTGTATTTTTCTTCTATTATACTGTTGTATTTTGTGGAATTTATATTAAGACCCAAAAAAATTGGTTATTTTCTGGGATTTGGTCTCTATTTTGGAATTGGGTAATATTTGCTCCAATCTATATTATGGTTATTTCTTTTCTTGAAAATAAAAAAGCTGATTCTTATCATCCTTTAGTTTATTATCTTAAAAAATTGTTTTTCTTTTAATTTGTATGTTTTTGATTTATGGAAAAATAAATGAATCAATTGTTTATTTATTATTAACATTATAATTTATTATTTTTTATTAGAGTAAATATTAAATTATTTTATAGTTCATTTTTGTTTTGATAACAGCTCTATAACGTTTTCGGCACTGAGAGAATCAAGTTCAAAAAAGTTTTTAGGTTCTCTCATATTTTCAAGGTAGTGAGCGTCGGAATTTGAGACAATGTTCATATTGTTTAATATTGGGTGAGATTTTTTTAAAACATCTTTTTTTGATATGTCAAAAATTTCTGTTGTATTAAAGCCAAAGTCTTTGTCGATTTCACCCAGTACGGATAAAACAGAGCAGCTTTCTCTGTCAATATGAGCCGGAAAGCACACCCCGCCAAAGCTTTTTACAAGTTCACAGACGTTTGAAATACTGATATCTGTTGCCAAAATCAGCAAGTCGTCTAGTTCTCCGACTTCGTTGTCATTTTCATCCATTATGACCTGACGACCGTAGATATCGGCGCGGTTTTTAATTTTTATTTGATGGGAGCTTACGTATTCGCTGAAATTAAGCGCTTTGTCAAGGGAATCAAAAAGGCAGACCACGTGAATTTCTTCGCTTGTGGTGAGTTCCATGCCGGGAAGTACGCAGAGGCTGTGCTTTTTGGCAACTTTCATAATAGCTTCGCAGTTGAGAGAGGAATTATGATCAGTCAGCGCGATTATGTTAAGACCCAACAGTTTTGCCATATTAACTATGTTATTCGGCGTCATATCCATATCTCCGCACGGTGAAAGGCATGAATGAATATGCAAATCGTAATAAAATTTCATAATTTTAAAATTTCTAATAAGTAATATTTATCATAAATAAGCGTATTTGCTATTTTAAGCGATTATTTTAACAGCTCATAAATTTTGGTTGCAAGATTATAGCTGTTTTCTTCCGATTTAAGAATATTTATACCGTGAATTTCAGCTTTTGTTTTAGCGTCATCGTCCAAAGCTGCGTTTTCAACAAGAATAATGCAGCTTACGTCAGCAAGGGAGGCGACAGCAATAGAATTGATGTTTCCCATAACAGTGAGCCATGCGCAGTCCTTTGGAGCTCTGCTCATCACCCAGCTTAATAAATCGCCTATATAACAGTCGGTGATTTCTCTGTCAAAATCATCTTTAACAATCGTTTTTAAGTTTAATTTTTCACAAAGATCTTTTACATTCATGATGATACTCCTATTTTTATACTAATCTAAGATAAAAAAGCGGACAAAGCTTTGCGGGGGCTGTTTTCGCAATGTTGTCCCAGCATTAAGCAATCACTGATTATCCGGGTGGTTTTCCATATATTCATTAAAAATTTTTGCTTTTAATTCATCTTTTGTTTTGCCGGGATCATCGAGCGCAAAACATGAGCTGTTTAATTTTTTTAACGTTTTCAGATCGCTTTTTTTAGTGCTTTTTGATGCTTTTCTCAAAACGGCTTTTTTATATTTTTTATATTTGATTTGTCTAATCTTTTTAGAAAAATAACTGCCGCCTACATTGCTCTCGGCTGAAGGAGACATAATCGACGAGATCATAAGTACTAAAATTCCCAGTATAACACCAAAAAAGGCTTCGGCAGAGCCGATCATTTTTTCATTACAGTTTAGATATTGAAGTTCTTGTTGAGTAAAATCGGCTTCCAAAAAAAACTCTTGATTTTCAGGGTTCTCAATATTATACAAAGTAATCATAGCGTGTTTTTAAGCTGATCATAGACATTTTGTATTTTTTCTTTGAGCTTGAAGATACAATCGGTTTCTTTGGCGTTTCCTTTTACTATATCTTCCGCCATGGCGCGGCAGGTAGGAGCGCCGCAAGAGCCGCAGTCGAGTCCCGGCAGGGTAGCGCAGATTTGTTCCATCTGTTCCATCATATCCATTGCTTTGATAATATCTTCATCGAGTCTAAAGCTTTCGGCATTAAATGTCAGCTCATCTTTCCACATCATATCATCGATATTTTTATCTTCGAGATGATTTAGAGATACAGGCATAAATTTTCTTAAATTTTGAATACGAGCCTGGGCGACATATGGATTTTCAACCGTCAAAACACCGCCTACGCAACCACCTGAACAGGCGTTAAGTTCGATGAAATCCACATCTTTTATATGATCGTCTTCTAATTCTTCTAAGACTCTTATTACATTTTCGATACCGTCTGCGGCAAGATATTTTTCACCGAGCATCGCAGCACTTTCTCCGCCGGATGTTGCCCAGCCTACGCCGATTAGTCCCGAATGAGACAGCGGTTCTACTACTTTGAGATGATCCATAGCTTGAGTGAGCTCAGGATAAATTTTTGAAATAGCAATAGCGCCGTCGCACTCTGATTTTCCTCCAAGAGTAGGTGAATTGACCTCGGTAACTTTAGCTGCGCAGGGAGTTATAAAGAACACACCGATTTCATCCCTCGAGAGTCCGGTTTTATTAATCACTTCATCTCGTGCAAGTTTTGCGGCAACCTCCATAGGAGCTAAAATCGGCATAACATTATCGCACAGCTCAGGAAAGCGAATTTTGATAAGTCTTACAATTGCCGGACAAGCTGAGCTGATTATAGGCTTGTTTAATTTATTTTCTCTTATCAGGTTGCGCGTTAGTTCCGATACAAGCTCTGCGGCGCGCGAGACTTCAAAAATGTAGTCAAAGCCTATTGTGTGCAGGCCTGTCAAGACAATGTCTATATCGTCTAAATTATTAAATTGTCCGAATAACGCGGGCGCCGGGATAGCAACCTTGACCTTATATCCTTTGATATCGTCAAGGGTGTTGCTGTGAGCATGTTTCGCGTGATGCGGACAAATGCGTATACATTCACCGCAGTCGATGCAGCGCTCGGATAAAATTTGAGCCTTTTTGTTATGTATTCTGATAGCTTCTGTCGGGCAGCGCTTTAGACAGTTAGTACAGCCGCAACATTTGTCGGCGTCGAGCTCAACAGAGTGAAAATATTTATTCATAAAAATACTCCTTGTATAAAAACAATTTGTATAAAGATCAATTGCAAGTTTGGATTTTTCCCCTTTAGTGTGAATCTGATAGTATATAATCCGGCTTAATGTTAATTGGCATTTACCGTAAGATAGAGCTTGGTTCCTACGCCGAGCTCGGTTTCAATACGCATATCGTCGGTATATTTTTTTATGTTTGGCAGTCCCATGCCGGCTCCGAAACCGAGGTTTCGGACGTTATCCGGAGCGGTAGAATAGCCCTCTTGCATAGCTTTTTCTACGTTTTCGATACCGGGACCTGAATCTGCAAGCAAAACTTCTACCCGATCGGGATAAATATCGACGTCGCAGTAGCCGCCGTTTGCGTGAATTACCATGTTGATCTCGGCTTCATACATAGCTATAGCTACGCGTCTGATAGCGTCGGGATCATACCCCAGAACCTTTAGGCGCTTTTTGACTAAACCGCTGGCTTCTCCGGCTCTGGTAAAGTCATCGCCCGGCACTTCATAATGCAGATGAATAGCGTTACTCATATTGTACACCCTCCGGACAAACCATTAGAATATAAAAGGCCGCAGGCGGTAAACATGCGAAATCTGGTTTGAATCAAAGTAATATCTTTACTTTGCGCCAGTTTAATCATGGATTCATCCGGCTTTTTTCCTCTGACAAAGACGATGCATGCCATGTCCATCATTTCAGCTGTGCGTACCACCTGGGGGTTGACAAGTCCCGTCAAAAGTACGGACTGATCTTTTACAAAAGCCAGCACGTCGCTCATCATGTCAGAGCCGCATGCTGTTTTTATTTCCTGATTAAGATCGCCCTCACAGATGATCTCGCCCTGTAAAATATCGACAATGTCCTTTACAATCATAATGATACATCCTTTCAGATAACATACTAAGTTCTGATAAAACACATTAAATCTATTGCGTTAAATTCCGCATAACTGCGTTGGACTCTTTGACATACAACAGTATGCCAGCGTCGTCCACCTTGTTTTGCAAAATTTTCCGCTAATATCTTTTAAAGCTTTTTATCGGAACTTAGTATCAAATTACATCATTCTAATTTTAACATACTTACAAGTCAAAAAGCAACAAAATTTCATTCTTTTATTACAATCTAAGTGTAGAAAAATTAATACAGTTATTGTATAATTTGGTACGAGGTGATTAGATGATTAAATACGAGCATTCAAAAAAAGAAATTATAATCAATGATAGTAATATATTACGTTTTAATAACAATATTGAAAATATTGTTGATTTTGATGATATGATAATAGTCATGCTGATTGATGAACAAGTGCCAGAAAACAATATTATTGCTTTTGACGAATATGGAAATAAACTATGGGATATTTCCGGAATCATTAGACTTAGATATAAAGAAACATACGTTTCGTTGAGCCGGATAGATAAAAATACTATTAGTGTCATTTCATATTCCGGTTTAGAAACTTATATTGACGTTAAAAATAAAAAAGTGATTTCACAGACGATTAAAAAATAATTGTTTTCAAAAATGTAGAAAAATTAATGCAGTTATTGTATAATTTGGTTATGAACGCTTGTATTGAAACCGTTTGCTTTTCCGATTTAAATATAAGTACGATATCAACAACAACCCCGCGCATCTAAAAAGCTGCGCGGGGTAATCTATAATATTGGTTTCTGTTTTAATTTAAATCGGATAATACAACTTTGTTTTCTTTCAGAGATTTTTGAACGTCGATGATTCGCTGGTTTTTGCTGCCGCGAAAATGCAGCATCAAACTCTTTTCTTCTAAAATAAATTTGCCGTCTACGAGCCAGTCGCATAACTCAAGAAGTTCTTTCCATTCCGGCCTTTTATCAAAATGCTCAACTAAATATTCATAAGTATATCCGGTATAGCAAAAGATATTAAGTCCTTCTTTTTTAGCTTCTTTTGCAAGTATAGCTAAAGAAGCCGCCTGCTCAAAGGGCTCGCCGCCTGAAAAGGTCAGCCCCTTTATGAGCTTATCTTTTTTAGCTTCTTCCAAAATTTTTTCGGAAGTTGAATCGTAGCCGCCGTCAAAATCCCATGTTTGTTGATTATGGCAGCCTTTGCAGTGGTGCGGGCACCCTTGGACAAATACGGTCATCCTGATCCCCGGTCCGTCGACAATCGATTCTCTGATAATGCCCGCAAGCCTTAGCTTTGCCATTATATCGCCTCGGTGATTTTGCAGTCGCAGGATACTACCGAGTGTTTTACTCTGTCGTCAACTTCGCTTCGTTTTGCATCGTTAAAGCGGTCTAAGGTGCCTACCAAATAGCCGGTGATTCTTCTGATACGCTCGAAGCCTACGCCGTTTGAACCTTCTTTTCTGCCGCATTTGGGGCATACGTCTCCGATAATACCTGTGTGTCCGCATACAGGATCTCTGTCAACCGGATGGTTAATAGAACCATAGCCTATGCCTGATTCTTTCATACATCTTACAACCTGCTCAAATGCATCCAGGTTTTCACTCGGATCTCCGTCAAGCTCGACATAAGAGATATGACCGGCGTTTGTAAGCGCGTGATATGGTGCTTCTAATTTGATCTTATCAAAGGCGCTGATGGGATAGTAAACCGGAATATGGAAAGAGTTTGTATAATACTTTCTGTCAGTAACGCCTTCTATAACGCCGAAGCGATTTTTGTCTATATTTACAAATCTTCCCGATAAGCCCTCTGCTGGAGTAGCGAGACAGGAGAAGTTGAGCGTATATTGTTTGCTGGCTTTATCCAGTTTTTTGCGGATAAATGAAACGATTTCGAGTCCAAGGCGCTGAGCTTCTTCGCTTTCGCCGTGATGCTTGCCGATCAGCGCTTTCAGGCATTCAGCAAGACCGATAAAGCCGACAGACAGTGTACCGTGTTTTAACACTTCTCTGACTTCATCATCTATAGACAGCTTTTCAGAGTCTATCCAAACGCCTTGTCCCATCAAGAACGGATAGTTTCTGACACACTTTTGACACTGTATTTCAAATCTGTCAAGCAACTGATCGATACAAAGATCAACCATTCTATCCAGCTGGTCAAAAAAGAAGTCTACATTTTTATTAGATAAAATTGCAAGGCGAGGAAGGTTTATGGAAGTAAAGCTCAAATTTCCTCTGCCATAGGTGATTTCGCGTTCAGGATCAACGATGTTTCCGATTACTCTGGTGCGGCATCCCATATATGCAACCTCGGTTTCAGGACGCCCCTCCTTATAGTACTGAAGATTGAACGGAGAATCTATGAAGGCGTAATTTGGGAAAAGTCTCTTTGCAGAAACTCTGAACGATAACTTGAACAGATCATAGTTAGGATCGCCCTCGTTATAGTTTACGCCCTCTTTTACCTTGAAAATATGAACCGGGAAAATAGGTGTTTCGCCGTCGCCGAGACCTGCTTCGGTTGCTAAAAGTATATTTTTTATTACCATTCTGCCTTCTGCCGAGGTATCTGTGCCGTAGTTAATAGAAGAGAACGGAACCTGAGCGCCTGCACGAGAGTGCATAGTATTTAGGTTGTGTACAACTGCTTCCATAGCCTGGTATGTTGCGCGGTCTGTTTGTTCAAGCGCATGCTTTTTAGCAAAACGCTGGATTTTTCCCGCAAGCTTTTCGCCGAATTGTTCTGTAAGCAAAGCAAGCTCTGCTTTGCAGTATGCTTCGTCGTTTTCTAAAGCTACGGCGCTGTTTGACTGAGCTTCTGCTTTTGTATATATTTCTTTCGCGGTGCTTTTTGCGTCTTCAACATCGCATAAAAGTTCAATCGCGTGAGCAAGATTCTCTTTATAACGTTTTATATAGGTTTTCTTTACGCCCGGAGCAAGCGAATAGTCAAAATTAGGGATTGACTGTCCGCCGTGCTGGTCGTTTTGGTTAGACTGAATAGCAATACAAGCAAGCGCTGCGTAGGTAGCAATATCGTTAGGCTCCCTTATAAAGCCGTGGCCGGTTGAAAAGCCGTTTTTAAACAGCTTTAATAAATCTATCTGGCAGCAGGTTGTTGTCAGCGTATAAAAGTCTAAGTCGTGTATATGTATATCACCTTCTGCGTGAGCTTTTGCATGCTTTGGATTTAATATATACATCTGATAAAACTGCTTTGCGCCTTCTGAACCGTATTTGAGCATTGTACCCATGGCGGTGTCGCCGTCTATGTTTGCATTTTCGCGTTTTACGTCATTGTCTTTTGCTGATTTAAAGGTAAGATCCTCATAAATCTTCATAAGTTTTGTGTTCATTTCTCTGACTCTGGTGCGCTCTGCACGGTAGAGAATAAATTCTTTTGCTGTTCTTGCGTGGCCGTTTTCAATCAAAATCTTTTCAACAGTATCCTGTACGTGTTCTACAGTTGGCTGTTGAGAAGTTTTTTCGTTTTCAAGATATTCTTTTACCTTCTGCGCCAGCTCTTCTGCGGCTTCGTAGTCGTTTCCTCCTATAGCCTTTGCAGCCTTGTATATTGCCTGGGTGATTTTGTCAAGGTCAAAACTCACCGATCTTCCGTCTCGTTTTACTATGCTGTCTATCATTTTTGCCCTCCTATATAGTTACGAAACTGTAAATTTTCATAAAAAAACACCACATCTTGTGGCTTGTCTTTAAAGTGCTTTCATAGTATAGCGAAATAATCATATAAAATCAATTGTTAAATTGTACGATAAAAAATTGTTTTTTTCGTACAATTTAAACACAAAGGGGAATTATAATAGTTAAAAAGAATTAAACTAGCTATTGTTGTTCGGTTTTAACAGAACACAACATATTGTGCTTGTAATAAAATTGTAAGAGATTGTAAAACAATTGTAACCTTTATTTCTGAGAATAATGAAAAATTGCAAAAAAGCAGGGCGCAAATTTTTACGCCCTGCGAACAGTTATATAAATTAAATCTCGGTTGTTTTTACTTTATCAAATTCGTCGGTAATCTCTTTTGACGGAGCTTTTGTTAACAAGGCTACAACAACCGCTACCAATAAAGCCAGCGCAAAGCCTATAACTAAAGAATACAGTCCGGTAGATGCAGCCGGAGTTTCTCCTGCAAACGGGATATATTCCCATACTATAACTGTTGCGGCACCGGTAGCCATACCTGCAACAGCGCCCGCCAAATTAAAGCGCTTCCAGAACAGCGCCAACAGTATAATCGGACCGAATGCAGCGCCGAATCCTGCCCACGCGTTGGATACCAGTCCCATGATGCTTGATTTTGGATTGAGAGCAATAAAGAAAGCAATTAAAGCAACCGCTACAACAGCGATTTTTCCAACCCAAAGAGCATTTTTCTCCGAAGCCTTCTTATTGATAGCACCCTTGTACATATCTTCAGATACAGCTGATGCGGTAACAAGAAGCTGAGAATCAGCAGTTGACATAATAGCTGCCAGAATACCGCACAAGAATATACCTCCGATAAATACAAGAACGAAGTTTCCGCTAAATATTTGAAGAATAGATTTGATAAATACCGTCTCTTTTGTATTTTCGTCTAGTACTTCTGTTAGATATCCTCTTGCGACCAAGCCAAGCAGCGAAGCAGCACCCAAGGAAATGATAACCCATACGATAGCAATAATTCTTGATTTTTTGACTTCTTTGTCGCTTTTGATAGCCATGAATCTTATTAAGATATGAGGCATACCAAAGTATCCGAGAGCCCAGCCGAGATTAGATACAATACTCTTAAAGGAAATAGGATCTCCGTTTGAGTCTTTCATAAGATTCAAATATCCAGCAGGATCATGAACGCCCTTTGCGCTAAGCGCTGCGCTCAAAGAACCGTAATCGTTGCTGACCGCTATATAAGCGATAATCGGAACCGCTAAAATCGCTACCAGCATCAGCATTCCCTGAATAAAGTCGGTATAGCAGACCGCCTTAAATCCGCCTAAGAATGTATAAATCAAAATAACGGCAGCTGCAATAATCAGACCGACAGTATACATAGCATCTGCATTTTTACCGGAGCCGAAAACATTTGCAAATAGCTTTGCGCCCGATGAAAAAGCAGAGGCGGTGTATACCGCAAAGAATATGATAATAATAACAGAGGATACAATTTTTAAAACACCTGATTTATCATGGAAACGGTTTTCAAAAAAGCTCGGTATAGTCAGTGAATTGTTAGCGACAATCGTATATTTTCTAAGTCTTCTGGCAACCAAATACCAGTTTAAGATAGTTCCTATCAAAAGTCCGATTGCTATCCAAACTTCTCCGGTACCGGCAAAATAAATCGAGCCCGGAAGTCCCATCAAAAGCCAGCCGCTCATATCGCTCGCCTGAGCAGACAAAGCAGCCGTCCATGATCCCAGACCTCTTCCGCCTAAAAAGTAGTCCTCGTTGTTTTTGTTTTTGGAATTTGCTGCGCCGATGATGATCATCATGAGCATATAAATCACAAAAGCAACAAGGATAATTGTAATATTACTTGTCATTTTTCCACCCTCTTAAATAAACTCAAGAATCATGATAGCATATTTTGCATTTTTATGCAATAAATAATTCATAAAATATGGCCAGACCGTTGTAGATGTATCACCCAACATTGACGGATCACACAGCTTTTTTCAATTCTTTTGCGCAACGACTTGTAAAAAAAATAAGGTTATTATATAATTAAATACAAACTTATTTTAAGAATAAAAAATTTCTTAATTCAAATATAGTATTTTTGGAGTGACGGTGTTGAAAGATAAAATGATTTTCACACGCAGATTATGGGCGGAAATCAATATGAATGCCATAGAGCATAATTTCATTCAGATAAAAAAAGCGATAGGGGATACAAAGCTGTGCTGTGTTGTCAAGGCGGACGCCTATGGTCACGGAGCGGTGGAGCTTGCCAAGACTTATCATAATTTAGGAGCAGATTTCTTTGCAGTATCTAATCTTGACGAAGCTTTGGAACTCAGACAAGCGGGGATAGAAGATCCAATGCTGATTTTGGGTTATACGCCATGCGACAGATGTGAGGACCTTTTTGAGTATAATATTTCACAGACGGTCTACTCGCTTGAATATGCGCGCAAATTATCTTTAGAGTGCATAAAGCGCAATGTTACGGTAAAAATTCATATAAAACTTGATACGGGCATGAGCCGCTTGGGATTTATGTGTCAGGATGTTTTAAAAGATGATAGTTCTGTTGAAGAAATAAAATCCGCCTGTCTCCAAAAGAATTTATATAACGAAGGCATTTTTACTCATTTTGCAGTAGCGGACGAAGGAGAAAGCGGAGAAGCTTATACAAACGAACAGTTTGAAAATTTCAGCTATACTATTGATCAGCTGAAAAAAGCAGGAATTGAGTTTGATATTTGCCATTGTTCAAATTCGGGAGCTATTTCAGACTATCATAATATGCACTTTGATATGGTTCGCGCGGGGATTATCCTCTATGGATATCAGCCGTCTGACAAAGTAAAAAACAAGCTCGATCTTATCCCGGCAATGAGACTCAAAACCTTGATTTCTCATGTTAAAAAGATAAAAAAAGGAACTACTGTAAGCTATGGAAGGACGTTTGAAGCACAGCGAGATATGCTTCTTGCTACTGTTCCTGTGGGATATGCTGACGGGTACATACGTTCTTATGCTAAAGACGGCTATATGCTCGTGTGGGACAAGACCTGCAAAATAGGATATAGGGCAAAGATCGTCGGCAGAATTTGTATGGATCAGCTGATGTTAGATGTGACTGACTTTGATAAGGCAGAGGTCGGAAATATCGTTGTAGTTTTTGGAGCGGGAACTGACGGCGAGCCTACCGCTGACGATATTGCAAGATGGGGAGATACTATCTCTTATGAGGTTTTGTGCGCGGTATCAAAGCGTGTTCCTCGCCTATACCGAAAAAATTGGGACAAAAGTTATAATGTGGTGTATAAAATATGAAATTATTAGTAGTTGACGGCAACAGTATATTAAACCGTGCGTTTTACGGTATAAAAGCGCTTACGACAAAAGACGGAAAATTTACAAACGCAATTTACGGCTTTCTTACTATGCTTGAAAGGATAAAAAACGATACTTTACCCGACGCGGTGGCAATCGCCTTTGATCTGAAAGCTCCAACTTTCAGACATAAAAAATATGCTTTATATAAAGCAAACAGAAAGGGTATGCCGGAAGAACTTGCGATGCAGCTTCAGCCGCTCAAAGATCTTTTGGGCTATCTTGGATATACAATTGTTACCTGCGAAGGGTTCGAAGCTGATGATATTTTGGGTACGCTTGCAAAAGTTTGCGAGGAAAGCGAAAACGAGTGTGTTATAGCGACAGGAGACAGAGACAGTCTGCAGCTTGTAAGCGATAAGGTCAGCGTCAGGCTGGCAAAAAATTTGAACGGAACGCTTTTGTATACGCCCGAAAAGATCATGGAAGAATACCGTGTAACACCTGAAAAACTGATAGAAATAAAAGCTATACAGGGCGACTCTTCCGATAATATTCCCGGTGTAGCAGGGATCGGTCAGGTAGGAGCTACCAATTTGATCGAAAAATACGGTTCAATTGATTATATATACAATCATATTGACGAGCTTGATATCAAAGAAGGTATGCGCAAAAAATTGATAGATTCCAAGGACAACGCTTTTTTGAGCAGAGAGCTGGGAGAAATCTGCAAAAGCGCGCCGATTGATATAGATATCAGTCATTATAAAATAGGAGAGGTTGACATAGAAAAAGCCTCTAGGCTGATGAGTTCGTTAGAACTATTTTCTTTAATCAAGAAATTCGGACTTGATATAGCGGTAAAAAAAGAGCTGAAACCGCAACAAGCACTCTCTTGCGATATAAAAGCAGTTGATAAGTCAGAAGCTTTAAAGCTACTTGAAAAAGAAGAAAAAATCTTTACGGACATCGTGTTTGAGTCGCAGCAGATCAAGAAAATTATAATAGCTTTATCTGATGAGGTGATTGTGTGCGAAGACGAACAGCTGCTTACAGATCTTGCAAAGCTGACAAAACCGTTATATGTTTATAATTCTAAGCCGATTTTTGCATTTTACGACAAACTCGGAATAGATGATGTCAATATTGCGTTTGACATTACCCTTGCGGCATATTTGTTAAATCCTTCGTCGTCATCATATGACCTTGAACGCCTTTGTGCCGAGTATAACGTAGAGACTGCAGCAAAAAGCGATAACGATGATGTTTTGGTGTATTCTATGCCGAAGCTTATTGATAAATTAGAAGAAAAAATAAACGCTTTTGAACAGAATAAACTCTTATATGAAATAGAAATCCCTCTTGCAAAAGTTTTGGCTAGGATGGAGAACATCGGCTTTGAAGTTGATGCGCAGGGGATTAAAAATTTTGGTGAAGATATAGCTGAAAAAATCAAAACACTCCAAAATGAGATATATGAAAGCGTAGGCTATGAGTTTAATATCAATTCTCCTAAGCAACTAGCTAAGGCATTGTTTGAGGACCTTGGTCTTCCTGCAAAAAAGAAAACAAAAAGCGGATATTCCACCTCTGCGGAGGTGTTGGAAAGTCTTATAAATTATCATCCGTGCATCGAGAAAATTTTGCTTTACAGAACATACGCAAAGCTAAAATCTACCTACTGTGATTCTTTGATTGAAAAAATAGGCGAGGACGGCAGGATACATTCATCATTTAACCAAACTGAAACGCGCACCGGAAGAATAAGTTCTACAGAGCCTAATTTACAAAACATACCGGTCAGAACAGAGCTTGGGAGAAATCTGCGTCGCTATTTTAAGGCAAAGGACGGCTGTGTTTTGGTAGACGCCGACTATTCTCAAATAGAGCTTAGAGTGCTTGCGCATATTTCGGGCGATGAGAATATGAAAAAGGCATTTTTAGATAATGTTGATATTCACACGCTTACGGCATCTCAAGTGTTTAATATGCCTATTGATATGGTGACTTCGATAATGCGTTCGCGAGCGAAGGCTGTAAACTTTGGTATCGTTTACGGTATCGGAGCGTTTTCGCTTTCAAAGGATATCGGAGTAAGTGTCAAGGAAGCGTCCAGATATATTAATTCGTATTTAGAACATTTTTCTTCTATTGACGCATATATGAAGAATATAATTGAAAGGGCAAAGCAAGACGGTTATGTTGAAACGATCTTTGGCAGACGCAGATATCTGCCTGAGCTTTCGGCGTCTAATCATAATACGCGCGCATTTGGTGAGAGAGTTGCCCGCAATGCTCCTATTCAGGGAACAGCTGCAGATATTATAAAAATAGCTATGATCAGGGTAGACAACAGGCTGAAAAAAGAAAATCTACAGGCAAGACTGATTCTTCAGGTTCATGATGAGCTGATTGTCGAGGCGCCGACAAACGAAATGATGCAGGTGGCTATTTTGTTGCAGGAAGAAATGGAAAAAGCGGTGTCTTTATCAGTGCCGCTCGAGGCGAAAGCCGCAGTTGGAGAGACTTGGTACGATGCAAAAGAGTGATTTTTAAAAAGTTCGTTTGTGAGTGTTTATTTGCAAATGGGGATTTTTGAATGTTCATTCTCGAATGTTCATTCTCGAATGTTCGTTTTCGAATGTTTGTTTAAGAAAGCTTAATTAACCTGTTTTGACGGTTAACTTACGTCTGACTTTTGTAATAAGTTATACTAAAATTATAAAACAGACATATGGCGTTGTATTGTAAATCGAAATAAAAGGTGAGATTATGAAAAAGATTTTATTTGTTTGTACGGGCAATACCTGCCGCAGTCCTATGGCAGAAGTGATTTTTAATTTTGTCGCAGAAAAAAACGCTCTTGATTATAGAGCAGAAAGCGCCGGAGCAGCGGCGATAAACGGGATGAGTGCCAGTGAAAATGCGATAAAAGCTGTAGAAGAAATCGGACTGGATTTGACAAAGCATAAAACACGTTTTTTGCCGGACGTAAACCTGAACAATTATGACTTGTTTGTCACGATGAGCGAGAGCCACGCGCAGATTTTAGAGAGCATGGGTGTGCCCGGAAATATCATACGTGTTTTACAGCGACAGACTAACGAAGATGATAAATATGATTTAGGCATAGGGATAACCGATCCCTTTGGCGGTGATTTGAAAACATATGAAAAATGCCGCGATGAAATTTATGCGGCTGTGAACGCTTTGATAAAAACGCTATGATAATAGAAAAAGCAGATTTAAACTGCGCTGATGAAATCGCTGTGATAGAATCAAAGGTTTTTAAAAGCAACCGCTCTGTTAACAGCATTAGGCGATTTTTGAGCGATGAAAATAACGAAATATATATTGCAAAAACAGATGAAAAAACAGTGGGCTACGGTTCGCTGAACGTGATTTTAGACGAAGGCTATATTATAGATATAGCTGTTTTAGAAGAATATAGGCGACAGAAAATAGCAACGCGGATTTTACAAGAGATTATTGAGTGCGCAAAAAGAAAGAGTCTGAAATTTTTAACTTTAGAGGTCAGAGAGAGTAACAAGGCGGCGATTTTGCTGTATAGTAAATTCGGATTTTGCAAAGCCGGAGAAAGAAAAAATTATTACTCTGATCCTAAAGAAAACGCTATATTATTAACAAAAACTTTTTGAAAGGGATTCTTATGAAAATTCTCGGAATTGAGTCCAGCTGCGACGAAACAGCAGCGGCTGTTGTACAAGACGGCAGACTTGTACTTTCAAATATTGTAGCAACACAGGTAGAAGAACATCGCCTTTATGGCGGCGTTGTACCGGAAATTGCTTCCCGCAGACACGCAGAAAATATTGTCGGTGTGGTTGACGAGGCGTTAAATAAGGCAAGCTGTACCTTGGATGATATTGACGCTGTAGCGGTGACATATGCGCCGGGGCTTATCGGCGCGCTTTTAGTGGGAGTGAATTTTGCAAAGGGCTTGTGCCTTGCAAAGGATATGAAGCTTGTTGCGGTGCATCATTTGCGTGCGCATATAGCGTCTAATTATATTTCTGATCTAGAACTAAAACCGCCGTTTTTATGTTTGGTAGTATCAGGCGGACACAGTCATATCGTAGAGGTGAAATCCTATACAAATATGAAAGTAATAGGCAAAACTCGCGATGACGCCGCAGGTGAGGCCTTTGATAAAGCGGCGCGTGCAATGGGAATACCGTACCCCGGCGGAATAGAGCTTGATAAAATCGCAGAAGAGGGTGATGAAAACGCGTTTGATTTTCCACATCCAAAGCTTAACGTCTTGCCGGGCAGCTCATTGTATGATTTTTCATTTTCCGGGTTAAAGACAGCTGTAATCAATTTGATACATAACAAAGAACAAAAAGGCGAGAAGATACCTGTAAAAGATATCTGCGCCGGTTATAGAAAAGCGGTAGTATCTTGCCTGACCGACAACTTTTTAAAAGCTGCAGAGGATTTAGGCTACAAAAAGCTTGTAATCGCCGGAGGAGTATCGGCGAATTCGTTGCTCAGGCGCAACCTTGAGAGTTTGTGCCAAGAAAAGGGATATAAACTATATATGCCGCAAAAATCGCTTTGTTCAGACAACGCCGCGATGGTAGCTTCGCAAGGCTACTATGAGTTTATCGCGGGTAATGTTGCCTCTCAAGATCTCAATGCTATTGCTACTTTGCCGATAGACGCTCAAAATCGCTGATAATAGGAGGATTATGAAGAGTTTAATAAAAAAATCAACTTTTATTTTTCTTTCAATTAGTTTGACGCTGAGCTTTTGCTCATGCTCTTTTGTTGATAATATCAAAGATATGTTTTCACAAATCAATGATACTGTTTCTAATTTAACGTCTTCTGTAGATTTAGAAGAAACGGATACTGATAAATATATACGTCTTGATGAGTTCAGTTTTAAATATTGCGAGCACTATGAAAATATTGTATGCCGAATGTCATACAATCAGCTAGAAAATGAAGGCGAAAAAAAGTTATATAATGAACTTCTGACGAGTCTTTACTATATATATCCCGAAGCGAAAGATACGTATGAGTATAAAACAAAGCAGATAGTTTTGGACGATATATTTTTGACTGAGGCGCAGGTCAGGACTTCTATAAAAGCACTTACTGATGATAATCCGCAGATTTTTTGGACCTCCAGCACTTTCGGGTATCTTATGGACGAGGAAAAAGGCTATACAGCCGTACAGCTTTATTCGTTTTATCCTCCGGATGAAATAAAAACGAGGATTGATCAGCTCAAAGATGCAGTTGATGATTTTTTCAGTCGGGTGCCGTCAGGACTCAGCGAATATGAGCGTGAAAAATATGTTCATGATGAAATCATAGATATGTGCGAGTATGATGAAAGCGTGAAAGAAAGCAAAGAAAAAGAGCGTGACTATAATATTTATAATCCTTATGGCGTTATGGTGAAAAATTTAGCGGTATGTGAAGGCTATGCGCGGACTATGCAGTTGCTTTTAAACGGTTTGGGAGTTAATTGCGTAGGCATTATAGGAAGAGCACGGGATGAGCTTCATATGTGGAACGCGGTCAAGATAGACGGAAGCTGGTATTATGTTGATTCTACATGGGATGACGTTGAGAAAAATTTTATGATGTATGACTATTTCAATATCAATACAGAAGAGCTGAAAAAAGACCATGAATTTTTGCCGCTTTTTACCGATATGACAGACAGCGAGATTTGCGGCGATGAGGAGATCAGCGCTTCGTCTATGAACATTTTTATACCTCAGTGCGAGGAGCATAAGTATAATTATTATTTTAAAGAATGTCCGCATTTTTACAGCTTTGACGATTACGGGGATATAGAAAATGCAATTTTTGACGCTGCCAAGAATTCTAAAGAATACGTACAGATTTATATAGATAAAAATCTTGAGTTTGACAGTACGATAGCTTTGTTGTTCTATTCAGATCCGCATTATTTTTTCAATTATGTCAGAGCAGTGAATGATCGCTTGCCTGATTATTCTATCGATGACAGTAATCTAAGTGTTTCTGAAAATGATAGGTTATCTAC
Source organism: Ruminococcaceae bacterium UBA2719 (assembly GCA_002353935.1). Taxonomy (GTDB): domain Bacteria; phylum Bacillota; class Clostridia; order Oscillospirales; family Acutalibacteraceae; genus Ruminococcoides. Next base: position 17,442 of record DEKP01000031.1, read on the forward strand.
GGTTACGGTTTTTCTAAAATATATTTAGGCAGCGGAATTATGCCGCTTGCGTTTATAGTAGAAATGTTATGCTAAAACAAAACTTTATTGCCCGACCGCGCAAAAAGCGCTCTGCTAAATTATCGCTTAGCAGAGCGCTTGGATTTAAGCATACATAGAATTTTTACTTTCCTTGATTTTACTCTTCTGTTATATAAATCTGCTGAACAATTCAAAAATATAGAAAATTTCTATCTTTTATAGTTTTTGAATTGTTTAGGAACAAGACTTATAAATGTGTACTGATTTCAAATCTTTTATTTTGAGCCAAAATTCAATGTGAATTGGGTTTTAGCAAAAATATCGGCGGCGTGTTGGCGTTTATTCAGTACATATTATATATTATGTCTTTGAAATGAATTTGTTAATTTCTAAACAAACAATTGTCATTTTTTATCATCAGAATTGTTGTTTTTAAGTCTTATACCTGCTTCTTTTAGAGGAATAACTGTACCATCGGGCAGCCTTACGTCTACATTATCAATTTGTTTTTCAAAATTTTTTCTAAAGTTTTTAAGATATACAGCGTAGAGTTCTTTTTGGCGCTTTTGTTCTTCGTCAGAAAGACCTTGCTCCCTTTTTTTCTTTGCAAGCGCGTTTATCTCTTCAATCAGTTTATCCATTTTCTTTTTCCTTTCTTAGCTTGTCCAAATAGTCTTGGAGTATAATCGACGCGGCTACAGCGTCTACCTGTTTTTTGCGCTTTTTGCCGAACACCTGCTGCTGCGATAAATAATTATGCGCGGTTATGGTGGTTCCGCGTTCGTCCTGTAAGCATATCGGAATGCCCGTGATCTTTTCGAGCTTGTCTGCAAAATCTTTTGCTCTTTTAGCGCTTTCTCCCTGTGAGCCGTCCATGTTTTTTGGCAAGCCGACAACTATTTTTTCGGCGTGCTCTTCTATTGCGATTTGCGCGATTTTTTTTAGTAATCTATCCATATTTTTTTCTTCAATTACACATAGAGAAGATGCTAAAAATCCCGTTTTGTCACAAATGGCAAGTCCTGTTCTGGCAAGTCCTAAATCAACTGAAATTATTGTCATATAAACCTCTTTTTTCTTGCAATTTCACATATATAAAAGCGCTTGAAGTACAAGTTGTTTTGTGTTAGAATACTACAGTAGTATTTATATGGAGGTGACGCCGTGAATGATTTTATAAAAAATGCTACTAAAGATATCATCAGCTTTGAAATGCTGAAATATATGGCTGTCGGCGTATTCACCGTTATTATAGATGTTGGAATATATACACTGTGCTATAAGCTTATCCCTCTTGAAAAATACATCCTCACCGGTTTGTCCACAATCATCTCTTGGGTAGCGGCTACTTTGTTTGCTTTCTTTGCCAACAAAATCTTTGTATTTAATTCAAGAAATGTATCAAGAAAACATTTTTGGTTTGAGTTTCTCACCTTTGTAGGCGGCAGAATAGTTACTTTGATATTATCTATGGTTCTGCTGATACTGATGATCGACTTTTGGTCGCTGGACTATTTTTGGTCAAAGGTAATTGTAAATATTTTGGTAATCATTATTAACTATGTGGTCAGCAAAACTCTGACCTTTAAAAAATTCGAGAGTGAGCTATCGAATAGCAAATTGACAAATAACAAATAATATAGATTTTATTCTTGTGCCGTATTTATGCGGCACTTTTTTTAGAGTACAGCCGCTGCGCAGCCGTTTTGTCAACTTGTGGAAATTGTTCTAATTTTAACGCCGTTGATGATATTTGAATAAAAAATCGTGAAAAAAGGCGAGACTGGATTTTGCTGATCGCTATATATCGTTACACTGATAAAACGCGTTTTGTATCACTTCTGTTTAGAGCTTCACACAGCGATATAAATATGAAGAATATCGGCGTTGTTATCGGCTGATATAAGTTTACGACAGACTGTGCGGCATAAGATATAACCGAGAAAATAAATAAGAATATAATCGGATTTTTGCGTGAATTTTTTATTGAGCGAACAGTTACCGTAACAAGCAGTGCGATATATGATAAAAGACCTAGTAATCCCTGTGTAACAAGATAATTTAAATATTCATTGTGAATACAGTCTGTAGAAGCGTCGCCAAAATGAGAAAGTCCATTAAAATACGGCTCAAAGACATAGTAAAAGGTATCGGGACCTGATCCGAGCAGCTTGTGGACAATGTCGAAGCTGCCATATTCCTTCATACCGTATATCCACATGAATCCTCTGTGTGTGCCCCATCCTTCATTAAACCTAAAAAGCTTTTCAAATGAGCCTAAATCTGTTTTTAAATCAAAAACCGAAAAGTAGATAAAGGCGAACAACAAAGCAGAAAATAATAATGCGGTTAAAGAGATAAAAATAATTCTAAGCGGTTTTGTTTTATAATGAGACTCGATTTTTTCTTTGAACAAGGTCATGATAAGATATATAGCGAGACACAATATTATAGGAAGATAAGCGTATTTTCCGTATACAAGAGGCTTATAAATGGAATCAAAGGTTTTTGAATTATCGCGTAAAATCAAAGAAAACAGCCTCAAGATCTTTGCAGAAGAGAACATGATAAATAAAGCGAAAAAATACAGCCTTAAATAATCAAATTTTCTTATGAAAACTATCAGCATTACGCATGAAAAAGTAGCAAGTCCTATTAAAGCTGAACTGGAATTTGCGGTTAAGAGCCCTGTATACGCAAAGAATATTCCGAATCCCGCAGTGATTTTTAAATATCGTTTTGTACATATTACGAAAAGAGCTATGGTAACAGGCAAAAACAGGCACATGAATGATGCTATGGTGTTTTTGTTTCCGATAGTAGAAGCAAAATTTTCTACAACATCAGCTCCGTAGCCGTCTAACAGTCCAAGGGGATCTATATAAAAGAAATGGAGAACAGAAAGAAGAGCTACAATTGATGATCCTACAATGTACGAGATAATCACATATTCTTTATAGTAATAAAATCTAGATAAGGTAAAATATATAAGAAGATAAATTAATAATAAGATCAATCCGTTGTTTCTTCCCGCGTTGCCGGTAAGAGAATCGAGCTTGTGTTCTGATGTTAAAGTTGATATAAGCGCAAATACAAAAAACAGCAGAAAACATATGTCGGGAACAGAGAGCTTAAAACTTGAAGAGCCTTCTATATTTGATACGTTATTCTTATCATTAATATAAGAAAGCGATACACACAGCGTAGATATAATCAATATACCTGATAAAAAAATATATAAAACGTATTTGTTTGTTCTTGCGTGTGCATATGAATCGGTCAAAAATATAGGAAATAAGGTGAACATGATCAACAGATAATAGTTAACCAGCGAATTTCGAACATTATAATTAGATTTATTTTTAATAGCTTGCGACATAGCTTTTCCTCCGATATGTCATATGTTTAAATTGTAGTCCAAAAACCTTTTACTGTCAATAAGCTGAGATATCGCAAATAATATGACCTTGATGAAAGGTGGTTCGCAGAGTAGAATCAGGCATTGCTTTTACGCTGTGCAGTTTGCAAAAAAATTATAGGAAATATTCGTTGAATTTTATTATAGAAAAGAATTTTGCTAGGTGCTATAATTTATTAAATATAGATGGATCGAAAGGGTGAAAGTATGCCGGAAAAATATGAGCAGAAAATCAGTCGCAGACTTGAAAATAAACAGAGGATAATAGCAGTTGCCGCGGGCAGAGAAAAAGCGGATGTAGTGCTGAAGAACGCTACATATCTGAATGTGTTTTCCAACGAGTTTTGTAATGGAGATATTGCAATAGCAAACGGATTGATTGTTGGAATGGGCAGCTATGAGGGCAAGACGGAATATGATGTTTCTGACAAGATAATTTGTCCGGGCTTTATAGACGCGCATATTCACCTTGAAAGTTCTATGGTAACGCCTAAGGAATTTGCTAAGGCAGTTATATCCCACGGCACAACCACAGTCATTACCGATCCTCACGAAATTGCCAATGTTATGGGCTTGGACGGCATTGAATATATGATACAGGCGACAAAGGATTTGCCTGTTGACGTTCACTTTATGATTCCGTCATGTGTTCCTGCAACTGAAATAGACGAAAGCGGAGCACAACTTGATTATAAATCACTTGATAAATATTTTGAACATAAAAAAGTTTTGGGACTTGCCGAAATGATGAACTATGTTGGAGTAGTTGAAGCTCAGGCTGACGTAGTGTCTAAAATTATCGCTTCTCAGGCTCATCATAAAAAAATCGACGGTCATGCCCCCGAACTTTCGGGGAAGGATTTAAACGCGTATATTGCTGCTGGAGTTTATTCGGATCATGAGTGCTCAACTTTTTCAAATGCTCTTGAAAAATTGCAAAAGGGTCAGTTTATTATGATACGCGAAGGTACCGCGGCCCGTAATCTAAAAGCTCTTATGCCGCTTTTAAATCAGCAGTATTACGCCCGTTGTATGTTTGCGACTGATGACAAGCATCCGAATGATTTGTTGTACGGTGGGCATATTGATTATATAGTAAAAAAAGCTATCAGCCGCGGAGTTGACCCGGTAATAGCAATAAAAGTTGCAAGCCACCATGCTGCGAGATACTTTTTATTAAACAACAAGGGAGCTATTGCTCCCGGTTATCTTGCCGATATGGTTGTAATTGATAATTTCTCTGATTTTAATATCGAGATGGTATTTAAGAGAGGAAAGCTGGTTTATGACGGCGAAGTTAAGGAATTTGAGGCTCCGGTTGTCGATCCTGATTTAATAGAAAAAAGCCGCTCTACGTTTAATGTTGCTAAAGTTAGTGCAGATAGCTTTAGGGCTGATTCTCCAAAGGGGTTAATAGGATTGGTGAACAACGAGATTTTGACTCAAAATCTTGGAACAGCCAATAAAATAGATGTAAAAAACGATGTGTTAAAAATAGTATGCGTTGAAAGGCACAAGGGTACTAATCATATAGGAGTTGGTTATGCAAAGGGATATTTGCTCAAAAGCGGCGCGGTTGCTACCTCTTTTGCGCATGATTCTCATAACATTATCGCGATAGGATGCAGTGATGAGGATATAGCCCGGGCTGTTAATAAAATCATAGATTATAACGGTGGAATTGTGGTTGTAAATAATTCAAAAGTTATTGCAAAGGTGGAGCTTCCTATCGCGGGCCTTATTTCTGACAAAGAATTAAAAATTGTAAATAAAGAGCTTGAAAATGCTAAAGAGGCAGCATATAACTTAGGAGTAGACAAGGGTATAGATCCGTTCATGACTTTATCGTTTTTGAGCTTGCCGGTTATTCCGTCGTTGAGGATAACTACTAAGGGCGTGTTTGATGTTAATAAGTGGAAAATTTTAGGTTAGGTTTGGATTATATGTCAAATAGTGAATTTAAAGATATATTAACTAAATTTGAAAATTCAGAAGGCGCATACATTATTCGTGAGATAAACGGTGAAGAGTATATACGAAGATTTGAACCTAAGCCCAGGCTTATAATTTTAGGTGGGGGACATATTGCGGTGCCGCTTTGTACAATTGCTTGGATGGTAGGGTTTGATGTAGTTGTTGCAGACGACAGGCCGGATTTTGCTAACAAGGGACGTTTTGCGGATGCTGTTTCTGTTATTTGCGATGGTTTTGAGTCTGCTATAAATAGTCTTGATATAACAAACAGAGATTATGTTTGCGTAATCACCAGAGGACACAGATGGGACCATCTGTGTATCAGAAAAATCCTTTCAAATAATATGCCGTATTATCTTGGGATGATTGGCTCAAAGCGTAGGGTAGAGGGCTTGTTTGAGCAGTTAAAAGAAGATGGCATTGACGCGGAAAAAATCAAGGCAATCAACGCGCCTATAGGACTAAAAATCGGCGCAGTTACACCGGCTGAAATAGCTGTTTCTATAGTTTCACAGTTGATACTTTTTAAAAATCAAAATGCGAAGAAAATTGATAAAAAAGCTTTGCAGCAAGCTGACGCGGATATAGATATGCTGAAATTTCTTGCAAACTCAAATGAACCGCGGGCAATGATAATGGTTCTAAGCAGTACCGGCTCTACTCCGGTAAAACCCGGAGCTATGATGGCGCTTGATTATTCTACAAAAACCTATGGAACTATCGGCGGCGGCTGCAGCGAGGCTGCTGCTGTTCGCAAAGCGCGAAATATTATCGGCACAGGTGAAAGCTGCGTCATAGATATAGATATGACTAATGATGTAGCTGAAGAAACCGGAATGGTCTGCGGCGGTACGATGAAAGTGTTGATCGAAGATATAAATTGATACAATAGCTCTTAATTTTAATTTAGAAAATATTTATTGTTTTTTAATGAGTAGCCTTTACGGCTACTCATTTTTTGTTTTATAGGAAATTATTATGTTTTTTGCAAAATTTCATGAACGCTTTGGTAAGTTATCAAGATTTTTATAGTCGGGAAGATGAATACATCTCTTTTATAACCCTTCATATCCTATTATATCCTCTTATTTATGCCATTTTCGATTTTGACGTTTTACCATAAGTTCTTATAACTTATTATAAACGCTGTTCTAAATGGCGTAAGTTTTGGCGTAAGTGGCGTAAGATATTTGATTAGTCTATGGGAATAATATAAAAAGCAGGCAACCAATAGCTGCCTGCTTATTTCAATCTATGCTTTTTTTAAGTAGTTATCAAGGTTTTCAAATTCTTGTTTCTTCATTTCTTTGGTAGCGTCAGTGTAGAGGTTTATTGTAGTTGAAATATCTTGATGCCCCAACGTATATGCTTTATAGTGTTAGGTTTTTTACCATTATATTTTATAACACTTGTAAAAAAAGGTAATTTCAATTGAAACTACCCATTCATTATTAAGGCACTACCACACCATTTGCGATATTGCCTTAATTATATAGTTTTTAAAAACGCAACACCATTATAAATAATTTCAGCAAAGGTTAATCGTTTTCTTGGGCTCGAAATTTGTTGCCATAGTCCATGTGGTAGCTGTACAATTTTTCATTACAAATACCTGCATAAGATTATCAATACCGTTATTTTTCCATGCTTGGAGAAATTTTCTTGTCGGATGTGCAAATATTTCCTCACGCAGCGCAGGATTTTCACTAAGCTCCAGTATTCCTGTTACCCTAATCTGTACTTCTCCGCAGGAAAAACACATCTCAGCTTTCGGATTCTCCATAATTTGACGATACACATCTTTTGTAGAGGCGGTATGAAATATTATACCGTTTTCATCAGCACGAAAAAGCAGCATTCCTCTTACACGAGGCTGATCACCATCCATAGTTGCAAGGTGAAAGACGGGATTTTTGCTGATGAGTTCAAAAATTTCACTTGTTGTCATTTTTATTATCCTTTCTGAATTATATTATATATGTTAATTGTAACACATCATTGACAAAACTACATTATAATAATATATTTTCATACATATGATAGCATAATTTACAGCCTGCGCCTAACTTTTCGTCAACATCAAGTTCTCAAAGAGAGAGCAAATTGCCAATCAGACGGTTAAGTCATTTCATACCGAATATCTCACCTGTATAAAACGCTTATTCGCCACTTCCAATCATTTCAGAAACAATTTGCGCAGCAGTTCTTACCATTTCAGGGCAAAACTTTCCAAATAGATCATTTTTTCTTGCATAGTTTTTGCCGTCTTCGGTAGCGATGTCACAACCTAGTATCTCACGGCATATATATGAACCCTTACGTTTCTCAAATTCTTCAAGAAATTGTACCGCCTTTGCGTTTCCTTCTGCGCGGCTTTCAAGGTCATTGGCATCAAACCGCCCGTACTTCATTCCAAGCACCATCAACGCTCCCGTGCAGGCGCCGCAGACCTCTCCTTTGTTCATTCCTGCACCAAAGCAAGCTCCAATTTGTAAAGCCTGTTTCTCAGAAATGCCGAATTGCTCCGAAAACGCGGCAAACACCGCCTGAGAACACATAAACTTCTGTTCAAATAATTGTACCGCCTTCATAACATTATCCATTTTTCTTTCCTCCAATAAATACATTTAAATATATTTATATAAACACCTTAGTTTAAGCCGTATCAAAGTAAGGATCGAAACTTACGCCTTATTCGCAATTCTCTCCCGAAACGTCGGTCAATTCTTTAAGGCATTCTACAGCAACTTGCAAACCCTTAGCAGAAATAGAATAATATATCCACTTGCCTTGTTTGTGTCCGACAACAATCCCCGAATCACAAAGCACCTTCATATGATGAGACATTGTTGGCTGTGATACGTTGATCTCATCATTTAGGTGACAAGCACATTTTTCACCCGATTGCAAAAGCTTTAGGATTTTAATCCTATTTTCATCGCAAAAAGCTTTGAATATTTCCGCGATTCTTTTATCTGTCATTTCCATTATATTCACCACATATTGAAATCTGTCTATATGTTATTATATAGATGATTTTCTATTTGTCAAGAGGTAGATTTATTATTTACTAAATAATTATAAGCTAATAAAATTTGTATAGGTTATGTAAAGCAAAGTATTTCTCTTAGTGTTTTTGAAAAAACACAAATTGTAATTTTTGAGAGACTGCTTCTTCTTTATACTTCTTATATCCTAATTTTTCATACAATTGTATATTGTCAATACTTTTTGTGCTTGTGAACAGTTCATATTTTTGGTTTGGAAATTCATTTTCTATTTCTAAGAGTAGTTTTGTTCCGATTCCCTTTCTCTGCATTTTCGGATGCACCATCAGCTTGCCGATATAAACTGTTCCGTTCTTCTGATACGCTCTGACAGAACCTATAATAGACCCTTCGTCATCTACTGCTTTTAAAATAGTTCCTTTCTGAAACTCATCATATACTTCTTCTATCGTTTGCTTTAAAGGAGGAATGTCCATATTGCCGAAAAGCTTTGCTTCGCTTTGGTACGCCAAGTATTGCAATTCAAGTATTTCCTTTAAATCTTCTTTTTGTGCTTTTTTTATTAACATAACATTTCTCCAATATATAGTAAATAATGATTAATACTGTTATAGATCAAAATTTAGCTTTACACGATAGAGTTTTTACTTCAATCTTAAACACCGCAACTGAATTCAACATTTCTTTTGAATACTCATAATGATTCTTGCCTGTGAGTTGAAGCATTAGATAATTCAACCCTTTTACACGCTCCTCTTCATCATTCACTATAGAAAGAATACCATTACCTACAATACTTTGATATTGAGCTGAACAATCGCAAGCAGCTTCTGAAATCAATAGTTTATATTCCCCGTCTATTTCAAATCCAACTGATGGATTTGATTTAGCAAGTTCATATTTTCTTCCTGCCTTTGCTCCGTGAAAATAAAAAGTATGTGCTCCATTTGAATATGTATATCCGTAATTCACGGGAACAATATATACTTCGCCATTATCGATTAACCCAATTCTGATTATTTTCTGTTTTAAAATAAATTTCTCTATAACACTATTATCAGTGATTTCTCTATCGTTTCTCCTCATCTTCTACCTCCGTAAATTCCGATAAATGCTATTAAAATTATAGCACTTCGCCTTTAATTTGTCTATAGTTAAACTGCATAACAAAACAGGCAACCTCGAAAAAGGCTGCCTGCTAAAATCAAAAATATGCGATTGATTACGCTCTGCACAACTTTCCGCATCGTTTGGCGTAAGTTTGGCGTAAATGGCGTAAATCCGAGACATCGCAACTCTCAAAACCCGCATAAACACTGGGGTTTTGGGGTATTACTTATCCAAGGATTTCATTGTCGGGATTAATATGACGTCACGTTTTTTCCTGAAATGAGTTGCATATATTTGAAATGCAGAAAATTAAAGTAATAAAAAATGCAAATCCACTTGACACCAGCATAGAATAGTTATATAATACAATCAAACAATTGAACAATTGTTCATATATTTGATTGAGCTTTGACAATAAAATGATTGAAAATATATCTGTTCAATCTGCAAATATAAATTTACGGTATCGCCTTAAACTAAAATGAAAAGGAGAATTGACTATGGCGCTTACGGATATGCCTCAGTGCGAGGAATGTGGATATCATATAGAGAAGGTAAAGCAAATTTGCGCTAAAATGCCACAGGAAGATGAGCTTTATGATTTGGCAGAGCTTTTTAAAATTTTTGGCGATTCAACGCGAATCAGAATACTATTTACGCTGTTTCAGTCGGAAATTTGTGTTTGCGATATCGCAAAAACTCTTAACATGACTCAGTCGGCGGTATCTCATCAGCTAAAAATTTTGAAAAATTCTAAGCTTATCGGTAACCGTAGGGAAGGCAAGCAAATTATATATTATCTTGCCGACGATCATGTCCGAGATATTATTGCAAAGGGCATAGAGCATATAAGAGAATAATATTTTTATAGAAAGGGGAAAGCATTTAACAATAAAGTGTTGCAAATATTTTATTGTTAAAAAATATTATGAAAAAATCATACAAATGTGAAATTGATTGTGCGGCTTGTGCCGCCAAAGTTGAAGAAGCTATAAAGAAAATAGACGGTGTAGAAAATGTTAATATAAATTTTTTAACTCAAAAAATGAGTATCACTGCTGATGAAGAAAAATTTAACGATATTTTAAAATCTGCATGTAAAGCAGGCAGGAAAATCGAGCCTGATTTTAGTATAGATATTTGATTTTGTTTATAGCGAAACGACGGAGGACAAAGGGGTGATTATATGAGCAAAAAATTAAAGAAAAGATTATATAAAATTCTTATTGTATCTATTATATTTTTTGCATTGATTGTTGCGGATAAGATGGGAAAATTCAGCTATTTACCTCAAACACTCGTTTTTGCTATGTACTTTTTTCCTTATATTATTATAGGATACGACGTTATCATCAAGGCGGCAAAAGATATTTTGCACGGTCAGATTTTTAATGAAAATTTTTTGATGACCGTTGCAACTGCTGCAGCGTTTTTATTAGGGGTTTTCGGCGACGGGCAATATCCTGAGGCGCTGGCGGTAATGCTGTTTTATCAGATAGGGGAATTGTTCCAGGATTACGCGGTAGGAAAATCAAGACAGTCTATATCACAGATGATGGATATTGCTCCAAGATACGCGAATCTTTTAAAGGATGGAAATATCATTGAAACAGATCCCGAAGAAGTGCATATTGGTGATATGATTTTGATAAAGCCCGGGGAGATAGTTCCACTTGACGGGACTGTAACGCAGGGCAGCTCGTTTGTTGATACAGGCGCGCTTACCGGAGAGTCTGTTCCGCGCAAAGTTGATGTGGGGGATAAAGTTATATCCGGCTGTCTAAACGGTGAGTCTGCTGTAAAGGTAAGGGTTGAAAAAGAGTATGAGGATTCAACTGTGTCCAGAATACTTGAACTAGTTGAAAATGCGAGCAGTAAAAAAGCGAAGCTCGAGAATTTTATAACTAAATTTGCAAAATATTATACACCTGCGGTAACAGTCTTTGCTGTAGTATTGGCGATATTTGTACCTGTTTTATTTGGTGTTTCGTGGACGCAGGGAATAAAAAGAGCGTGTAACTTTCTGATTATTTCGTGTCCTTGTGCACTTGTAATTTCCGTGCCGCTTGGATTTTTCGGCGGAATCGGCGCAGCGTCAAAAATCGGAATACTTATAAAAGGATCAAATTTTGTAGAAGCAGCTTCAAAATTGTCTGTTATAGTAATGGACAAAACCGGCACGCTGACAAAGGGAGAGTTCAAAGTTCAAAAGGTTATTTACAACGACGGCTACAGTAAAGAATATTTACTTATGCTTGCAGCAATTGGCGAAGGTTTTTCAAATCATCCGATTGCACACTCTATCATCCGAGCCTATGGCAAAACTCCTGATTTGACCAATGTTAATAACACTAAAGAAATTTCGGGACGTGGAATAAAGGCTTCTTTTGAATCAAAACAGTTGATTTTGGGCAATGAAAAATTAATGCAAAGTGAAAACATAGCCTATAAACAATGTGAAGAGAACGGCACTTTGGTGTATGTAGCTTATGACAGAGCTTATATCGGCTGTATCGTAATTTCAGACAGTATAAAAGCCGGTGCTCAAGAGGCTGTCAGCGAGATGAAAAGGGCAGGTGTTAAGAGTGTTGTAATGTTAACCGGCGATCACAAAAATACCGCCGAGTCTATAGCAAAGAAGCTTAATATAGACAAGGTTATAAGTGAACTGTTACCTCAGGATAAGGTCAATGAGCTTGAAAAAATTATGAAAACTACTGAAAATTGCGAAGAACACTTAGCCAGAGTAGGCAAAGTCGGTTTTGTTGGAGACGGAATAAACGACGCTCCTGTTTTAATGCGGTCGGATGTAGGGATAGCGATGGGTAGCTTCGGTTCTGATGCAGCTATAGAAGCTGCGGATATAGTGCTGATGGATGACGATATAAGAAAAATTCCGATTGTGATTCGTATAGCAAAAAAGACCATGTCAATTGTAAAAAGCAATATTGCGTTTGCTTTATCGGTAAAGTTTCTTATACTTGTTCTGTCGGCATTCGGAGTTGTATCAATGTGGGCAGCGGTTTTCGGCGATGTAGGAGTAGCAGTACTTTGTATTTTAAATTCCATGCGCGCGCTTAAATTTAAAACTGAATAAATTTTACAAATTTCATGCGTAGCTTGTGAATGCGTTCACTCTGCTGCGCATTTTTATTTATAAAAATCTATTGCAATTTTTACCAATTAATGCTAAAATAAACTTGCAACATATCTCATAAATATTATTTTATGTAACCACAATTGAATATAATTTTTTTAACAATGACTGTTAAGGAGAGAATCCTGTGTTTAGATAAAACACGGGCTCTTTCAAGTTTCTCTCCTAGCTTATTGTTGTGTGGTTACTTGAGATATGTTGCAGTATCTGAGCCTCGTGTTTTTCATGCGTGGCTTAAAAATAGGCTGCGCATTTTTATTTTCTATTGCATTTATATTTTTTGTATGGTAAAATAAATGCGTGAGATAAAACTAAATATTTGCACATATGGGTTGTATTTTTGTATCAGCAAAAATACAGGCTCTTCTTAATGCAACCTTTTATGTGCTTTAAGTTTTATCTCACAATAAATGAGTCGTGTATTTTCATGCGTGGCTTATAATAATAGGCTGCGCATTTTTTATTTATAAAAATCTATTGCAATTTTTATCTGTTAATGCTAATATAAATTTGCGAAACAAAATTAGATATTTTTTAGCGTATTATGCGTATTTTTACTGTGGTAAAAATACAAGCTTCTTAATACACGCATATACGCTGTACTAATTTTGTTTCGCGACAATCGAAGCTATGTATTTTTCGTGCGTGGCTTGTGAACTCGTTCATTAGGCTGCGCATTTTTTGTTTATAGAAAATGAGTATAAATCTATTTTGGCAAAAAACAGTTGCGCTTTTTGCCAATTAATGCTAAAATGGGTTTGTCAGGCAAATTTCATATTTTTGTTCAGCTATTTTGAGAATGCACTTTTATCTTGGTAAAAATGCATGCTCTTATTTAGCATTCTTGGAATAGCTGAAATTTGTCTGACAACAATCAGAGCTGTGCATTTTTCATGCGTAGCTTATAAAATAGGCTGCGCATTTTTTATTTTATAATATCAAAATGTTTTTTAAATGTTTGCTTAAGGAGATGTAGTTATGGTAGAGTTTGATATAAATTTATTCGCTGAAAAATTGAAATTTGTCAGAGAGTGTTATGATGTGTCACAGCATGAGGTAGCGGATATTTTGCATATAGACCGCTCTACTTACAGCTATTATGAAATTGGAAAAACACAGCCCAATCTGAGTGTTTTATATACAATAAGCCAACTTTTTGCTGTGTCACTAGACGACCTTATAAACCCAAATATAAAAGTTTCTTTGAGATTATTCAAAAATATCGAGGAAATTGATTTTAGTAAATATTATAAAATGAGAACAAGTCATTTAAAAGAATTTAATGAGTAGTTGAACTTTATATAAAGATTCAAATAATATTCAAGGCAAGACTCGTATTTCGGATTATACAGTCTTGCCTTGAAGTTTTTATATTGAAGATTTAATTTTAATTTAATTCCAGTTGAGAGTGTCGGAATATACGTTGATATAATCCTGAGCGCTGCGCTCCCATGAGTTGTCGCTCATCATTGCGCGCCACATCAGCTGGTGCCATCCCTGGTCATCATAAATGCCTGATAAAGCGCGTTTTACAGCGTTGCACATATCGGCTATATCATAGTTTCTAAAGGTAAATCCGTTTCCGTAGTTATCGGCAGAATCGAAAACAGAGTCTTTTAGTCCTCCGACTTCTCTGACTACCGGAATTGTGCCATAGCGCAAAGCGATCATTTGGCTCAGTCCGCAAGGCTCTTGCTTGCTGGGCATCAGGAAAATATCAGCGCCGGAATAAATCTTACGTGCAAGCTCAGGTACAAATCCGTGGCAGGCACACACACGTCCCGGATAATACCACTGCATATCTCGGAAGAAATTTTCGTATTCTTCATCTCCGGATCCTAAGATAACAAACTGCATCTTCTGAGTGTTCAAAAGATCGGGAAGTCCGCCGCGTACAAGATCAAGACCCTTGTGTGATACCATACGTGTAATCATAGCGACAATCGGAGTATCCCAGCTTTGCTCAAGACACAGCCTTTCCTGGAGCCTTCGCTTGCATTCGCCCTTGCCTCTCATATCGTCTTTTGTATAATTGCAGTACAGATGATAGTCGGTTGCCGGGTCATATGACGGGTTATCGATCCCGTTTAGAATACCGCAAAGTTTAAAATGGTTGCGGTTTAAGGAATGGTGCAGACCGTAACTATACCAAGGATCTTTTATTTCCATAGCATAGGTAGGCGATACGGTAGTAACACGTGTGGAGCACTCGATAGCACCTTTCATCATGTTCAGTTTACCGTCCATGTCTATAATGCTGCACTCGCTTTGGGGAATACCTACGCATTCGGTGTTGACTTCCCAGCCGTACTTGCCCTGATACTGGATATTATGAATGGTAAAAATGCTCTTGATGTTGTAGTACCAAGGATTCTTGGAATAGAATAGATAGTAGTATACTGGGACAAGAGCAGTTTGCCAATCGTTGGTGTGAATTATATCCGGATGAAAATCTATATACGGCAGCATTTCAAGTATGGCTCTTGAGAAGAAAGCGAATCGCTCCGCATCATCATAAAAACCATACAGTTTATCGCGTTTAAAATAATATTCATTATCGATGAAATAGTATGTGCAGTCGTTCCATCTTGCCCAGAAAAGTCCGCAGTACTGGTGTCTCCATGCTACAGGAACCGTGAAGTTTGTAATGTAGTTAAGCTGATTTTTCAGATCTTGCGGAATAGTGCCGTACAGCGGCATAACAATTCTACAGTCCTGTCCCTTTCGGCACAGAGTATGGGGCAAAGAACCCGCAACATCGGCAAGACCTCCGCTGCCTGCAAAAGGATTTGCTTCACTTGCACAATATAGTATTCTCATAGTTAGTTTGTCCTCCTTAATGAATATATATATTTAAACAAAAGCACGCTTTGAAATATACATTGGAAAATTCAGGCATCCCTGTATAGATCTTTTTGCGCTGACGTTAACATCTTTATCAATTACTATGTAATTGAGGTCTGCGTTATCACCGATAACACAGTCCTGCATAATAATACAATTGCTGATTTTAGTATTATATCCGATATAAACTCCCTTTGAAATAATAGAATTCTCAACAACGCCGTTGATTATACATCCCTGAGCAATCAGAGAGCCTTTTACATTACTGTCAAGTCCATAACGCGACGGCATATCGTCTCTTACCTTAGTATATATCGGTCTGCGCGGATTAAACAACTCGGCTCTTATATCGGCATTCATGAGCTTCATATTGGCGTTAAAATAATCTTTTACAGAATCAATGAATTCGCAGTAACCTTTCTTTTCATATCCAAAAACACGGAATCTATCGGTTATAGGCTGTAGTATGTTGCGTAAAAAGTTATATTTGCTTTCAGCGACAGCCTGACGAATCAAAGTCATTAAAAGATCTTTTTTAATCAGAACCGTACCTGTGCTTAGATTGCATATATCCTGATTTACTGCAGAAGCCATAATCTTTGATACGTGTCCGTTTTCATCCATTTCCAGTGCGCAGCGATATTCTGCCGAAGCCTGTTTAAAAGGTGCTTTGGTATATATAAATGTGATGTCAGCATTGTTCTTTTCATGAAAATGCAGCACCTTTGAAAAATCTATGTTATAAATACAATCGGTTGTTGAAATGAGTACATATTTCTCTCTGCCGTGTTCAATGTATCCGTGAAGATTGAATATAGCTTCAACAATAGTGGAAAAATGATGTTCTCCATAAGGAGGCAGAATACTCAGACCGCTGTGACGCCTCGCTAAATCCCACGCGCTTCCGGAGCCTAAATGATCCATCAAAGACTGAAAATTGCTTTTTGTGACAATGCCGACATTATTGATACCTGAGTTTGACATATTTGAAAGAGGGAAGTCGATCAGACGGTATTTTCCGCAAAACGGAACGCTGCCCATCGTGCGGTGCGCGGTTAAATCAGGCAGGTTTTTCTCGTTTGTATTTGCCAGTATCAATCCAAGAATTTTATTGCTTGCCATAATCACACCTCCACGTCTTTATCAATCATAGCTTTTGGTTCAATTACTGTGTTGTCTGCAATTTTCAGATTGTCTCCGACAACGGTAATTCCCCAGTCGTTGCGGTCTTCAACGCTGGTCGGATTTGCTCCGATTTTGGCGTTTTTGCCGATGACGGTGTTTTCGCTTATTATAGAAAACTGTACTACAGCGCCTTCTTTTATAACAGTACCTGGCATTATTATAGATGAGTTAATAACAGCGCCCTTGCCAATGGTAACGCCGGGAAATATTATGGAAAATTCTAACGTTCCGTCAACAATACAACCATCTGATATAAGCGAGTTTTGAATTTCTGCATTTTCGCCTACATAGTGGGGCGGCATCATAGGATTTCTCGAAAAAATGTTTTTTAAGTCAAGTGTAACCTTTGGATCTAACAAGTCCATGTTTGCTTCCCAGAGGCTGTCGATAGTGCCGACATCTTTCCAGTAGCCGTAAAAATTATACGCAAACATTCTTTCGCCGTTACTGAGCATCAGCGGTAAAACGTCTTTTCCGAAATCGTTTGAAGAATTTGGATTTTCGGCGTCTTTAATCAAATACCTTTTTAGTATTTGCCAGCTAAACACATAAATACCCATAGAAGCTTTGGTGCTCTTAGGTTGTTCGGGCTTTTCATCAAATTCATATATGGAGCCGTCAGGGTTTGTGTTTAGTATTCCGAAACGAGACGCTTCTTCGAGCGGAACGTCGATGACAGCAATAGTGCAGGCAGCGCCTTTTTGCTTGTGATACTCTATCATCTCGGCATAGTCCATTTTATAGATATGATCTCCCGACAAAACAACGATGTAGTCAGGATCGTATCTTTCTATAAATCCGATGTTTTGATATATGGCGTTTGCAGTACCGGAATACCAGTCGGAGCCTTCTTTTGTTTCAAACGGCTGAAGGCAGGTGACACCCGAGTGAATACCATCCAAGTCCCACGGCTGACCGTTTCCTATGTATTCATTTAACTCAAGCGGCTGATATTGTGTAAGTACGCCTACCGCTTCAATTCCGGAATTTATACAGTTTGAAAGCGGAAAATCAATGATTCTGTATTTTCCGCCAAAAGGGACTGCCGGCTTTGCAATCTTTTTTGTAAGTACGCCAAGGCGTGATCCTTGTCCGCCTGCCAAAAGCATTGCTACAACTTCTTTTTTCGGTAACATATTTTCCTCCGTTTAAGCCAGTTTATATAAATTGTGTTTGAATAAATATATTGATAAATTAGCTTACCAATAAGTTAATTATTTAGTCGCTAAAATTTTATTGCTTGTCAGCAGATTTTTTTGCGGTACTTTTTGAAGAAGTACTTTTTTTATTATCGGTTGATTTTTTAGCAGCAGTTTTTTTAGAAGCAGACTTCGCAGAAGCAGACTTCGCAGAAGCAGACTTCGCGGAAACAGACTTCTTTGAAGTTGTTTTTGCACTTGCCTTTTTGAGGGCCGGCTTCTTAGCAGGTGCTTTTTTTGTAGCGCTCTTTTTGCTTTCAGCTGCCTTTTCTTTTTTTGCAAGAACAGGGTTCTTTGCTTTTTTTGTACACTTAAAGTACATAGCGCTCATAGGAGGCAGGTTGACGAATATAGCCTGATCGAAGCCGTGCATTTCTTCTGCTACTGTTTTGATTTCTTTGCCGTTGGTTATACCTGTACCGCCGTATTCTACATCATCTGAATTGAAGATTTCGCTGTATACGCCGTAGTCCGGTACCCCTATACCGTAGTTTTCTCTGTACATAGGCTGGAAGTTGCACACGACTATAATATTGTCGCCGCTTTTATCGATACGTCTAAATGCAATAACGCTTTGTTGATAATCGTCGTGATGAATCCAGCTAAAGCCTTCCCAGGTAAAGTCAACCTGATACATGCACGGATTGTCAAGATAGAAGCTGTTAAGAGCTTTAAAAAAGTCGTTGAGCTGTCTGTGCTTATCATAGCCGAGCAATCCCCACTGGAGCTCTTCTGTTGAATTCCACTCGTCAAACTGACCTATCTCTGCTCCCATGAAAGTCAGCTTTTTGCCGGGATGAGCCATCATATATGACATAAATACTCTGACTCCCGCAAATTTCATATCATAGTCGCCGGGCATTTTATTTATGAGTGAACCTTTTCCGTAAACCACCTCGTCGTGCGAGATCGGGAGCAGGAAGTTCTCTGAAAAAGCATAAAGGAAACTGAACGTAATATTATTGTGGTGGTAGGGTCTCCACAGCGGGTCAAGCGACATGTATGCGAGCATATCGTTCATCCAGCCCATATTCCACTTGTAGTCAAAGCCAAGCCCTCCGTCAGATACCGGACGGGTAACCATAGGCCAAGAGGTGCTTTCTTCTGCTATCATCATAACCTGCGGATGGTGCAGATGCACGGCAGTGTTCAGTCTTTGTATAAATTCAACAGCCTCAAGATGTTCGTGACCGCCGTATTGGTTAGCTACCCACTCGCCGTCCTTTCTGTTATAGTCAAGATACAGCATAGACGCTACTGCGTCAACTCTTATACCGTCAACATGATATTTATCAAGCCAGAACATAGCTGATGATACCAAGAAAGAGATAACCTCGTATCTTGCGTAGTCAAAAACATAGGTACCCCATTCTTTGTGTTCGCCTTTTCTGGAATCTTCATATTCATAGCAGTGGATGCCGTCAAAACGAGCCAGACCGTGAGCGTCTTTTGGAAAATGAGCCGGAACCCAGTCAAGTATAACGCCGATGCCGTTTTGATGGCAACGGTCAATAAAATTCATAAATTGCTCGGGTGAGCCGTAACGCGATGTAGGAGCAAAGTAACCGGTTACCTGATATCCCCACGAGCCGTCAAAGGGATATTCTGTCATAGGCATAAATTCTATATGTGTGTAGCCCATTTCCTTTACATAAGGGATAAGCTCATCACCCAGCTTTTCATAAGAGAAAACGTTTCCGTCAGCATATTTGCGCCAGGAACCGGCGTGAACTTCATATATATTAATAGGATTTTCAAAATGGGGATGTTTTTCTTTGTAGTCAAACCACTCTTTATCGTTCCATTCATATCGGTCAATGTTATAAATTTTCGAAGCGTTATCCGGACGAGTCTGGGTGTGAAACGCAAACGGATCGCATTTAAGAATTTTTTCGAACCAAGGGGTTTCAATACAATATTTATAAATTTCGAATTCATTCAGACCTTCAATGAACAGCTCCCATATACCGCCTTCACTGATTTTGTACATGTAATTGGCGCCTTGGTTCCAGCCGTTAAAGTCGCCTACAACCGATACAGACAAAGCATTAGGAGCCCAAACGCGAAATACATATCCGTCTCTTCCATCCCAGTTTACAGGATGACACCCCAAAAACTCATAAGCTCTGACAGCATCTCCTCCGTGAAATAAGTCCAGAGGAAATCTTTCATCGTTTAATTGATAATTCATACTCTTGCTCCTTAAATATATATTTAACGTATACTATTATACATTTACGAATATATCTTACCAAAAAATTAGTACAATTTCAAGTAAAAGTAGAAAATAAATTCCAAATTTTTAGTGCAATTTTTATAAAATATGTCAATTTATATGTCGCTTTACACAACAAGTTGACAGTTTTTCGTTACATATCAACAAAAATATAAGTTTTGATAGATTTATCCTTAGTTTGTATTTATAATTTTATATATAAAGATTTGTATAAATAAAAAATTAAGAGTGTACATAATTATGATACAGTGTAATGAGAAATTATGCCTGGCTTATTTAAAAATATCAGCGCTTTTGTTTAATAATGTTTTTAAACCCGTATTAAAGTATAAAATGAAATCACCAAAATTCTTGACATTTTTTGCGCTTTATATTATATTTATTTTAAGATGTTATAGTATGGCATCCGGAGTATTTGTGTATTCGGACACATATTCCTATTTTTTTATTGGACTCTATCAAGAGCCGTTATATTATAGATATTTTTTATTAATTATTACCAGTTGCTTTTCTGTTTAAATATACAGATTTCTACTATATTTGTCTTTTGACATTGGTGATACAAATTGAATATCTGAGTATACGGCACCCGTAAGTTGAGTTTGATTAACTAATTTTTATTAGAAAAATCAATTCAAGGAGGTGTCAATCAAATGGACTTATGGTTACAGATCCTGGTTTTTGCGGGAGTAGCAATTGTTGCTTTGATAATCGGCGTGATTATCGGTAATATTTACCGCAAAAAAGTTGCAGAAGCCGAGATAGGTTCTGCCGAACAGGAAGCTAAGCGCATCGTCAGCGAAGCGATAAAAGATGCAGAAGCCAAGAAAAAAGAAGCTATCATTGAAGGAAAAGATGAAATTCATCGTTTGCGCAATGAAAGCGAAAGCGAGTTGTCAAGTCGACGTAAGGAGGTTCAGCGACAGGAAAGACGCATTCAGCAAAAAGAAGAATCTCTTGATAAAAAACTTGATAACATTGAAGCTAAAGAAGAAAAGATTAACAAAAAAATGCGAGAAGCTGAGGCCCGACTTGCCGAGGTGGAAACAATCAAGAAAAGTCAATTTGAAATGCTCGAAAGGATTTCGGGCTACACGGTAGAACAGGCTAAAGCTTATCTCTTAGATCAACTGGATCAAGAGCTTACACATGAAAAGTCGCTGAAGATTATGGACTTTGAGCAACAGCTCAAGGATGAATCTGACAAGAAAGCAAGAAATATAATCTCTCTTGCTATTCAAAGACTTGCTTCAGAGCAGGTAGCAGAGGCTACGGTATCGGTTGTACCGTTGCCAAATGACGAGATGAAAGGCCGTATAATAGGCAGAGAGGGTAGAAATATCCGTGCGATCGAAACGCTTACAGGGGTTGATTTGATTATCGATGATACACCCGAAGCGATCACACTTTCATCATTTGAGCCTGTCAGAAGAGAGATTGCAAGAATATCTCTTGAAAAGCTTATTTCTGACGGACGCATACATCCTGCAAGAGTAGAAGAGATGGTTGACAAAGCCAGACGAGAGGTTGAAGCTACTATTAAGCAGGAAGGCGAACGAGCTGTTTTGGAGGCCGGAGTAAACGGCATTCATCCCGAGCTTGTTAAGCTTTTGGGCAGACTGAAATATCGCACAAGCTATGGACAGAATGTTCTCAACCATTCATTAGAGGTTTCATACCTTTGCGGAATGATCGCATCTGAGCTTGGCATTGATCCAAAGGTTGCAAAGCGCGCAGGCCTTTTGCATGATATAGGAAAAGCGCTTGACCATGAGATTGAGGGCAGTCATATTGAAATCGGCGTTGACGTAGCAAGAAAGTATAAAGAGAGCGACGCGGTTATACACGCAATACATGCTCATCACGGCGACGTTGAGGCTAAGACAATAGTTGCCTGTATTGTCCAGGCGGCGGATGCTATTTCAGCAGCACGTCCGGGCGCAAGAAGAGAAAATCTTGAAAATTATATCAAGCGTTTGCAAAAGCTCGAGGAAGTTGCTTCTTCTTTCGATGGTGTTGAAACGTCATTTGCTATACAAGCCGGCAGAGAAATCAGAATTATGGTAAAACCTGAGGCGGTTTCTGACGACTCTATGGCTTTGCTGGCGCGTAATATTTGCAAGAAAATTGAGGAAGACCTCGAATATCCGGGTCAGATCAAGGTGAATATTATTAGAGAGAGCAGAGTAACCGACTTTGCGAAATAATTTGACAAATCTATAAACGATTATAACCACTTGCTTAAGCAGGTGGTTATTTTTTCTTCTAAGGTTTTGATTTGTATTTACAAATATATGCGTACAGGGAGTTCAAGAAAAATTATTATAATAAAATTTAAGAGTTTTTTGTTTTAGATTGCATAGTTTTATGCAATTTTTTTATTTTTTTGAGGTATAGGTGGAGGTGTAATTATGA
The DNA here is from genome assembly GCA_002353935.1 of Ruminococcaceae bacterium UBA2719. Taxonomy (GTDB): domain Bacteria; phylum Bacillota; class Clostridia; order Oscillospirales; family Acutalibacteraceae; genus Ruminococcoides. Next base: position 40,009 of record DEKP01000031.1, read on the forward strand.
TTACAATTCTTTCGGGAAAAATGACAATTCCCGAAAATGACAGATTTGTTGGGTTCGCAGGCGACAATCTTGTCATTACAAAACAATTTTTCATCAAAGATATCGTTGATGAAAATTATATCTATAGGCTTTACTTGTCATTTGATGACAACACCTATAATTATCTGCAGCTTGATAAAACAGTAGGCGAAGACGGCACAATGCTTACTTGGAATGTGAAATCAGACGACATCTTTAAATCAGGTGTAGTTATGGCTCAGATAAAATTCTTTTCAACCTCTGATGAAATATTTCATACAACAACTGATTACTTTATTGTTGCCCCATCTGCTGAGTTTACTGATTCTTTTGCGGATAAAGAAAACTCTGAGTTTCTTGATTATGAAAATTATTTGAATTCTTTGCTTGAGGAGATTAACGACGCTAAGCAATATTTGCCGTATGTAGATCAGGATGGCTATTGGCATGTCTTCGACAGCGAGAAAGGCGAATATAAAAAGACGGAGATTTCTGCCGGCTTGGAAGATTATTTTGTTATAGACAGTGAACTTAGCAGTACAAGCACAAACCCAGTAGAAAATAAAGCTGTGTATGAAGCTTTGTCTGATTTAGAAGAGAACAAAGCCGATATAGATGAAGTATATACTTGCAATGAAGCCGACGAACTTTTTGTAAACAACTCAACATATCAACGGAATACAGGACACGGAATAAGGTTAGGGCTTAATAACTCAACTTATGCAATAAGTGTGTGGCTAGAAAACAGTAGTGGCGGCACGTTAAGCCAATCAGGGGTAACTTTACCGCTTGGAACAATGGTTGTCGGTGGAAGTTATAACAGTACAAATAAATCAATTGTATTAACACTGAAAAACGGCAGTACAATCAGCTTTAGTATTGCGGATTTAATTAGCGGTTTGGAAAGTGCTTCGAACAAAGTAACAACTATCAGTTCTGCTAGCACAAACACTCAATATCCGAGCGCAAAGGCTGTATACGATTATCTTCAATCTCTAAATGGAAACGGGGT
>DEKP01000035.1 GCA_002353935.1 Ruminococcaceae bacterium UBA2719
TAATAATAATTATGATAATTATTATAACGAAAACTCTGTTGATAACAACGGATATTATTACTACGACGAAGACAGTATGGCTTCTCAGCTTACCGGAGATGACCAAAAAGCCGGAAATGTATCTGATAAAACCAATTTGTATGATACATCCGACATCAATGATTCAGAGCTCAAGTCAAACGAATGGAATGAAATCGTATTATCTGAAAAAGAAGCTGTCTCGGGCGTAGATGATTTTTCATCAATAAAAGATAACAAAAGTAAAAATGATAACGGCGGTTGGATTTTATATACCGGAATTATACTTATTGTCTTATCTATACTCGGCATAATTTACTTTATTGCCGCAACATATAAAAGTAAAAAGTTGTCAAAACTGCCCCCCGGACGCAGACCGTCTCAAAGCAGCAGGCAGCCCGGATATAACCCAGAAAGAAACTCAAGAAATCCAGAAGGCAGAAGACAGCCTCAAAGCTACAGTCGAGCTTCTCAAAGAGAACGACACCGCTACAACGACGGCTACGACAACTACTCTAAAAAAAGCTCTAAGGCAGATACTCAGGAGATTTACATACCACGCCGTTATGCTAAAAAATAATATTTAAAAGTAAACACATAATCAAATATAAGAACTTATAAATTAAGCTCTCCCTTTAAAAAGGGAGAGCTTTTTAGCTTATAGAGCTTATAAGAAACGCTCTGTATTTTCTCCGCTGCCAAACATTGCGGTCGGGCAATAAAGGCTTATTTTCAACAGAGCCTTTCTACCCGGAAAGCATGCGGCGTCACGCCGCCGGAAAGGGTGCAGCTTCAAGCTGCTATCTGAAGAGGATTGCTACATATTGGCCGTCTTCTTCATTCAAATTATAGGTTGAGGTCTGGCGCAAGGTCAAAGCACTTTGACTCAGCGTTGCGCCTCCTGACGATCCCAGACCATAGTAGCATATAGCAAAATTAGCCTTAACAGTATTTCCCGATATTGTAAGCATCGGGGTGTCCTTTTCAAATACAATAGCTAATTTAGGCGAATTGCTCACGTTTATTGAGCGTCCGTCTGTGCCGGTGCCCGCATATGTAACCGTAGTGTAGGGAGCATCCAGGCGCGCCTTTTCATCTGTACTTAAATGCAGATTTGCATTTGCTATATGACCGCCGAGCGCAGTGTCAATTATGCTGTTGTCGGATACAAAGTCTGCGCGCTTGGGCTTGTCTGTTGCTGCCCATTTACACAGTCCCAAATTTTGAGTATATTCTGATGCTGCCATATAAACTTCCTTTCTAATTTTCTAGTGAATCGAATTCGTTCCATGTAATATCTTTGTTATCTATCGCCGCAAAGGTCAAGTCTTCTGCTTCGAGCTCTTCCCAGCTAAGACTGTTGAATACAAGCGAAAGTTCAAGGTGAGAGGGAACGATTTTTTCTACCTCTGCCTTTATCCACTCTTTCTGAGCTATCGTATAGTTGGTGTCAGCAATTATTACCAGCCGGTTGTAGCTTGGATACTCGCTTATCGTGTATTCCAGATTAAAGCTTTCAAGCGCCTTTTTTATACCGTCCAAAGTAAAGTCATTGTTATTTAAACTTATACGTTTCAAAAGCATTTGTCTTCTGGTTTCTGCGCTTAAATCAGAGCGAACTTCTGAGAAAATTTCCTCCAAATTACTCAGGCCATAGCCTGACGCACTTTCTACAAAACATTCGTTCAGCATTTCAACTGTATTCTCTTTAAGCCGTTCGAGCTCCGAAGCGTAAACTTTAAGCTCTAAGGCTATATTTGAGTCCGGGTCATCAAGATTATAAATACCAAGAGTTCTAAGCTTTTTGTTTAAATTTGCGAGGATACTCATGAGGAGCTTACCTGCCTTACAATAAATTCATCCAATAACGGATATTCGTCATCTTCTATAACCACATCAGTACCGTAAGATGTTATAAAATTATAATTATATACACCTTCGGTGTGGTGCAGTATATCGCCTATATTCGAAAGTAGAACATCTTGTCCGATACCCAAAGCGCTTATATAATTTTCAACGTTTTCAATGCACTTTTCTTTAACGGTGTTAAAGTCGTAGCCTTCAGCAACCGCTATCTCTACACAGAACTGAACATAAGTCCCGCTGGCGTTAAATGCTCTTACATCTACGTTTACTTCTCTTTGCGTTTGCAAAAGCTCGTTTACTTCACCGAGCACATCAGAGCTGACTTCTTCACCCTGTGCACACACAAATACATCTACCGTTCCTGTGCCTCTGTTCTTTGGAATTACCCCTACGCTGTAAACGCCCGCAACGCTTAGTGCAAGGCTCTTATAATACGCCTTGTTTGTTCCGTTGGATACATTTTTATAGCTGTCTAAAAGTCTTTGTCGCAAGCTTTCGTCGGTTTCTTCATCAACTCCGCCTTTGAACACCGCGCCGTTATATACTCTGTCTACCCCCGCTACGGGCGTTACTATTACCGTTATGGTTCCACCGTTGACATTTCCGACAGCCCCCGCTTCAAGAGCAGTCACATCTGCTGTAACATAGGTTTGTCCTGCCTCAATAGTATAGTCATTATCACATTCAAACCTTACACCGTCGTTATATGTACATACTATACAGCCTTTTGGAACTGTGATGTTTTGAGTTGCCGCCTGATCACAGTAAAATCTGAGTTTGCCCTTGGTTTTTATTGCGCTCTTTCTGTTCAAGCCGCGCTCTGCTGCGTGCATATCAAGATATCTTCCTGTAGCTGTTGTGGGAAACATTTGTCTGAGCAAAAAATCTTCGCTGGTTTTTTGTGAATATATTTCTCCTGCAAGCACCTTGAGCCTTATCATAATATCTGATTCATTGGAAATCTCGTTGCCCGAAAGCTCTTTATATTTTAGTATCATTCTCTCTAAAATGTCATTGTAATTATCCATTAATCGCCACCTCCGTTTCTCTTGTCTTTCCCATATATTCTATCTCTAATGTCATCAAAACAGGGTCTTGAGTTTTATCAACGCTTTTTAAGGTTATATGTGCGTTTTTTATATCAAGCGTCGCCTCATCGATACGCAGCTGCAAAAGTTCTTTCAGGTTGTCGCTGTCAAAATCTATGTCCGATAAATCTATCCCAAAATCTCGGTCATATGAAAATCCGCCCTTTTTTGCGGTACAGGCTATCTGCACCCGCTGAACAACTTCATCTATCCCGTTTATGTAAACTGTATTCATACTCGAGGTAAGGTAGATATCAGAATCTTTGATTTTTATATCCATTATTAAACCGCCCTTCCGTTTATCAAAACTCTTCCATCGTTTTTTAGCACTATGCTTGCTCCTCCGGAAGAAAACAGCATTATCTCGCCGGGTTTTAAATTCTTTGACTGAGCTACAACTCCAAGACAAAGATTTTCTCCCTTGGCGGGCAAAATCACTGTCTCGCTGCCTACGGGAGGTACATAGGCTATTCCGTAGGGTACGATCTTTTTGATGCCTATATAATCGTTTGATGAGCTGACCGCTGTAGAACCTGAGGATGAAGCCGTAACACTACCTGACTGGGCGTCGTTATTTGAAAACGAGTTCTTTGTAACATAATCAGATATCCACATCAAACATCCCTCCTTTTGAGTATAACGGTAGTTGAGTCTGTTGAATGATTGAGCGTATAACGAACAGAGCTTACGTATAAATTTTCGATCTTTGAGCTGTCTGAAGACGCACTTTTAACAATCGCCTTGTTCCCTAAAATATCAAGGTGTCTGAAGGGACAAACAAGCTTTACATAATAGCTGTTTTGTTTGCCGTTTTTTATCATGATATCGGCACACTTCATCGGAGTGTCTGTAAGCACGGCGTTTAAATATCGCTCTCGTTTTATCTTTCTTTTTTGAGCGTCGTCGTTTTTGACAACATTTAAATATCCGGACGAATTTGTTACCTTTACGTTTACCGCCGATACCTCTTCACAGCGCTTTATGCTCTCGGTCATAGAAATATATTCGATGCCGCCTTCGCTTTCTTTGGGAGAAAAGGTAACGCTTTTATCATAGCTTAAGCCGTTTATATCCACCTCACCCTTTGAGTTGATTCTGGGCGTAGTGGAAAAACAGTTGTTGCAAAAATTAGAAAGCGCCTGAAAGTTGCTCATACCCTTTGAAATCACAAGTTCTCCAAAATATGTGCTGTTGTTGCCGTTGTACGATTTTATTCCAAAAGGCTTTACATGACGCTCAAAAATCAGAGAGGTGCTGGGGTGATTATACGTTACCGGCACGCTCTCATTATCAAGCAGCGCTCCTGCCATGGAACGCGCGATTATTTTAAGATACATTCCTCCGCCGGTAACTATTTTTTGCTGTTCATCAACTATTCCGGTAAATTCGATTTTATCGTTATCGTACATCTTGACAGATACAAGCTCGTTTAAGTCCTGATAGGCAAAAACCGCAGTCATATCATCAGCCGGAACGTTTTCTTCCTTGTTAATCGACAAAGCTAAAATACTTTCAAGCTCCACTTCGTTATCGTATATATCTTTAAATATGAATTTTAGCAAATTCTCACCCTTTCCCCGTCTGTAAGATCGTTTATAAACTGTATTTGAGGATTAAGTCTGACCAAATCATCTATACTTTTATCATACATATATGCTATATCCCACAAATCCTGAGCATCTTCGACCTCATGATAATACATTTGGTCAAAATGCGTTGTCTTTTCAAAGGTCTCTAAAAACTCAAAAGAATAAGAAAGTACATCTCCCTTTGGCTCTCCTAACATTTGCAGCGAGCTAAAATACGCGTACATCGTTATTGTTTTAGGTATCGAAAGCTTAGAAGGGGTTCCTTTTTTATAAAGGCTGTTAAGCTTTGCAAACTGTTCAAGACAGTCTGAGCCGTATAATTCTCCCGTACCCGAGACCACCTTGAGCTCTTCTCCGAAATTTTGTAAGGTGTCTGTATTGTATGGTGACTTTAGCTTAACAATCTCCTTTTTTGAGCTTATTTTTATGCTTTTGGGATTGTGATGCCAAGTAAAATAATCAAAACGCATTGGTACAAGTTTCATTTAAGGCTCGCCTCCTGCTCTTCTAAAAGCGCTTTTGAAAAACGCCTTGCGTCCTGCTCCAAAAATTCTGAAATTAAAGGAGCGGTATCGTCGGGTATCAAATACGCGGCATACTCCAAATATTCTTTTTCATATTCTTCTTTTCTGATACTCATGCCGCCTCGTCCTCTTGTGTTTCTTCCGTTACTTGGTCTTGTGTTTTTTCAAGAGCCTTCGCCTTTATCTTATATGTGTCGCAAATATATTTATCAGACGGCACGCTTTTCTTGATATCAATAACATTGCAGCCTGAAAATTTGTATATAAGCCCATTGCTCTTTAATTCAAGTTCAAAGTTCTCCTCTTCCGCCTCACTAAAGACGAAGTCAGACAAAACCGAAAGCGTGATATAATACTCGCTTTTTTGATTAACACTGTCAAAGGGCTCTTCATTCAAAAACTCTAAAATATCGTATCGCGTATACTTTTGCTCGCACAAAAGATCGTACACACCGCAAAGCTCTTTATCGTTTATTAAAAGCTGCGCCTCTTTGCCTTTTGAAATTTTTATATAATTCACGCTGTTTCCCCCTCGCACAGACAATAACAAAATATCGTTTCAATATCCCTGTATACTGTTTTAACCGCACCGTCGTAGGATATTCCCGTCAGGCTTATTGATTCTATAAGATTTTCAGTGTCGTGACTTTGTATTTTTTTTGAGAGCATATACGTAGCCTCAACCAAAGAGCTGGCGTGATCTTTGGTTTTTGCATAAACTCGCAGCCTGACTTTTGTTTCGTATATTTTGCCCTGTATATTTTCGCCGATACTTTTGCCGATAAATTCTTTTTTTATTTTTGTATCAAGGGTGTTGACAGCAACTACGAATTTATCAATAGGATTGGGCACATAATTTCTGGAATATGCCTTTGTAAACGCAAAGTTTTCAAGCTCAGCGTCGTTTTTCAGTCTTAATATAAACTCGTCGATATTACTTTCAATTTGAGTCATATCCGTCCACCTCTAATTCTCTTTTCGGCATTAGTATTGCCCAAATATACAGCGATTCATCACCTACTACAAAATCTTCGCTTGCTACAACGGTATAAACGGTTGAATCGTGCCTGACAAAATAGTCCTTATTTGAATCAAAGGGATATTTTTTGTCTCCTATATAGAGTTTGTATTCGTTATCAAAGTATCCTATAGGGAACCGAGAATCGTTTACATACATCCTGCGGCGCCGCCTTAAAGGCTCAACAAACGCTTTGCACGAAACCGTCTTTTCGCCACAGATTATATCAACCGAATTTCCGTATCGCCTGATTGCAGCCGACACTGTCTTTGCAATACTCATACTTCTACCCTCATAAATGAAAAATCATCATTACCGATCAAATCCGCTATCTGAGCTTTTTCGCTCTGCCAGATTGAGAAAGCGGACTGCTTGATGTTTTCAACGTCAAATTCAACGTCTCCGGCTTTGAACGACGTAAAAGCTTCGCTGCCCATACACAGGCTTACTTTATAATATGCAAACACAGCGCAAGCGTGGGTAAGGCGCAGCATATCAGTCTCGCTAAAGTTATTATGCTGTATTTTTTCCTGAAAAATTCTTATACAGTCCAATATAATCGGAAGATAATGCGACACTCTGTCCCTTTCAAATCCCGACACCAGAGTAAATCTGTTTAATACATCTTTTAAACTCATAGTGTCACATCCTTTAGTATGTTAGTTTTATTGAAGCGTCTTTGAAGATCTTAGCAAAGCCCGCAGTTGAAGTAATAGCCGCACGCTCTAGCTGACGGTCAATGAGCTTGTCATAATCTGTAACAACGTCGCCCGCCTTAACCATTTCGAGAGCACAGGTTTTGTCAAGAGCAATAACCGAGCCGCTGCTCATTGAACCTGTGTGGATAAGATTTGCGCCGAGAGGAGTGATCATTTTTCCGGTTTTGTGGAAGTTGAGTCCTGCTGTTGCGTCTTTCATCTCTGTAAGTGACAACAGTTTTGTCATAGCAGATGTAGGAGCTATAATAGTGTTGAGCTCATAAGGAGCCAAACTTGCCCACAAATTCAAAAGGTCTGCATAGGCAATAGAGCCCTGTGTTGCAGCACTCACAGAAGAACACGCGTTATTGTTGCCGTCTCCGGATAAAATAACGTCGATAGCGTCTTTTAACTGTGCTCTTGCAATATATGCGCCGATCTGCTTTAAAGTTACAGTGAACAAATCCAGTCTTTGATATTTGATCGCTTCGTAAGAAGCTACTAACATTCTGCCGCGCTTATGAAGCTTTACAAGATTTTCGTTAGTTTTTACCTTTGTCTGAGGGATATAAGCACCCTCGTTGACTTTGACAAGACTCTTGTCGTCTGTTGTCGGTGAAGATGTTATTGAGCGATAGTCCATACCGTCGATTGTTGTAACGGTAGCTACTACGTCGGATAAAACATCTGCTTCTTCAATACCCTGATGTACGGCACGGTTTACATACTCGGGAAACAGCGCCGCAGAATTTGAAGACTGGAAGAATTTTTCAACGCAGTCCGAGCCTTCTCCGCTTACTCTGATATCAAATCTTTTTAACTGACGGCAAAAAGCGTCCAAGCCCTCTAAGGCTGTGCCTTTATAGTTTTCACTGGGGTCAATGCTCTCGAGCACGTCTGTCAGGCTCTTTGTTTTGCCCTGATACATTCCTTTTTCAAGTGTAATATTTTCATATAATGCCATAATATTTCTCTCCTTATTAAAGTATAAATCCTACGGTTGAGCTGTCTGAATGGATTACCAGATATTCTCTGCCGCTCTCAGACTCGGCAATAACGCCGCTTGACAATGCCAATGTATTGTAACCCACGTCTACAGCAGCAGAAGCGGATGCCTCTATGTAGCCCGCTGTCTGAACAGCTGCAAAGCCGTCTCTGACATTTACCGCAACGCCGATGAAAGCGTCGCCGTCTGAACAGGCAGCTACTGTATCGGATGAATACATCTTTACAAAGTCGCCTTCGTTTATTGTTCCGTTAACCTTGAATGTAACAACATTTTCGTTATAACCTAAAAAATTTATATCCATTATTTACCTCCGTTAAATTGTGAACTGTGTATTTTTTGCGCTTTGGTTATTGTCGCTTTTTGAAAAAAGCTGCGGTGCGTCCGCTGTGTCTTTTTCCCTGTTTTCAAGCGCTGTGTGAAGCGCTTTGAGCTCTTTTGTAGAAAGCTTTGAAATCATGCTTTTTAAAATTTCTTTTTCTACCCCGAGCCTGTTTTCCATAGAAAGCGAGAAAACGCTCTTTTCGAGCTCTTCTCTGTACATTTTTGCGTCAACGCTCATTTCTTCGAGACCTTTTATGTAGCTGTACAAATTTTTAAGTTCTTCTCTTTTGAGTGTTAAAGAGTCGCTTTCTTTGATTGATTTTAGAATATCGTTCATATTCATATCCTTTCCGTTTTTTGAATAAGCCTTGATAACGCCGGCTTCTCTTTGAGCCGGAACCGCTACAAAGCTGAATTCATATGCGTCCTTTACTCCCGACAGTTCTGAAAAACAAAGACTCTCGCCGTAAAGCTCGCCTTTTTGATGGTTGCAAAACGCAGAGTTTATTTCGTTTGAGCAAATTGAGCACAAAACCTTTTCCACGCTGCACGACACGCTGACCTCTTTGACTATTCCGGCTTCTATCTGTTCGATAAGATCTTCGTTTTTCTTTGTGCGGGGTATATATGCGCGCGCAACCAAACGAAAATAATCATCGCCCGAAGCTGTCTTTTTTGTATCAACGTTTTCCACCCTGCACGAGATGATTCTCGCGCTTTGATTTTCAGCCTTGGGAGAGTGATCAAAAATCCCCGTTTTTCCTACAAAGAGCTTTTCAAGCTCAAACAGCGATTCCACCGTAAACCGTTCATAGTCTCTGTCGATGTCGTTGTCGCACAAAACCACCGAAAAAACATATACCTCGTCTTTGGTCATGGTTTTTCTTGAATATCGGTTTACAAGCTCCAACTCTTCGTCGCTCACACCGTTTTCAAACGCTTTTATAACCTGTCCTGTTTTCAACTTTTCACCCCCGAAAGTTTTGTTTCGGTCTTAGACAATAAATCATAGCCTGATTTGTTGCTATTATGAGCCTGTCTTTTAGACTCTTGATTTTTTTCGCTCTTTTCTTGACTTTCAAGTTCTTTTTCAAGCAAAGCCGCCTGAGCGTTTTGAAGCCTTGCGCTAGCAAGCTCGGTTTCATCTAGAAGGCTTATATTGTTCCAAACAATCTCAAAGTCTTCATATAGCCCCTGTGCTTTAAAAAACGCGTCTGCAATGCGTCTGATTACAGGATTCAAATTTGTTCTGTAATACTCCAGCTCACTTGTCAGTATGTCTGCCTGCTGAGAGCTCATTCGCTCTGTAGAGGACCACGAAAAGCCCAGCAAAAACGGCGGTATGGACAATTTTGAAACAATCTGTTCCAAAATATGTCTCATCGGCACGTCGGCGTCTAAAATCTGATTATCGGCGCCTATTGCCTTTATCGACACGTCTCCGACAGACACAAAATCGCAAACCCTTGTTTTGTCGCGCATGGCTCGGCTCCACTCTTTCGCTATCTGATCAGCCTTTTGCTTTGAAGAAACAGTTGAAGAGTTTGATTCGGGCTTGTAGGTTACCGCGAACCGCACATTTCCTACTCTGTCAAAGTTTTGACCGATACTGTTTAGAATTTTGAGCAATATAGAGCTGACAAACGGCAGACCCGATAAAATAGAATTTCCGACTGCCTTTGAGGGCGTTTGATTTAACAGCGAAAGCAAAATCAAGCTCTGATCTTTCACTTTTTTTAGTTCTCCTGTGGAGGACCTTACCATTACGTCTATATCAAGAGGCGACCTCTTTGCCGACAGCTCAATGTTTTCAAGCGAGGCATTATACAAAGCGCAAACCTTTGTTTTATCCTTATTCATCACTATTTCGCCGACCGCCGTACCATAGGTCAGAAGCTGGTCAAAATAGGTGTAAATAAACTGCTCGACGCCGTATGACGTTCCGTTTACTTTTACGCTCTTGAAGAATCTGTCAACAGCTTTCTGGGCCGTTTTGTCCTTGCACACTATTTCAAAAGTGCCGATAAGGCGAACAAGCTTTGATATTGCCGCGTCTATTACCGGCACCGCTTCTCTCAAAGATGAGTAAAGCGACATCTTGGCGTGTGAAAGCGGCACATATTCTTCAAAAGCCGAGAACGGATGAGTCGCCGTCTTAGCCTCACAGGTTTGTACCAAATTAACCTTTTCGCTATTTCTTTTGTTAAAAGAAAATAATTTCAACTTATTTCCTCCTTAAGTTATACATTACTTAAGATTTACCTTATCTTTGCGCGGCAACAACCGCAAACGAGTCGTCGCCACAGCTTAGATATGTAACAAAATATCGTATGTCATCCATCGCATGGTCGTTTTCTTTTACAACGGTATCAAAGGCTTTGTTTTCGTTCCAGCGATACAGCGAAAACTCTCTGATACTGTCTAAACAGTTTTCACAAATTCTTACTTCTCCGTTTTTGAGAGCCGACGATGTTTTTCTTATTCCGTCAAGCACGTTGTTATCCGCTTTTATGACCGTGAATCTGTTATGTCTGTTGATAACCTCAATAAAGCTTGCTGCCGACGGATCAACTATGACGCACGAGACCTTTCTGTTTTGAATAAGACGGCACAAAGCATCGTAGTGCTCTTCATCGGTGCGCTGTGCGCCCTCTTTTTTGGAGTTATAGTAATATTCATCTATTCTGTACCATACGTTGTCATATCTGCCCCAAAGCCCGAATGACGAGGGATTTATAGTGCCGTAGTCGCAGGATACGACATATTCCTCAGCCTCTGTCTTAGGCCTTTTGCAGTACATACTGCTGTCATCCATAAACGGATATACAGCTCCGCTGACGCTCACCCACTCTCCCTTTACAAATCTTTTGTAAAATGCGCCCGAATACAAATTTTCGTAGCGCTTTTTTACTTTTTCAGAGAGCGAGGGATTGTCGCGCATTGTAAAATGGACATATAAGGCGTTTTTTTCATCGCACTTTTTTATCCATTCTTTGTAGAACCAGTGAGCAGGAAATTCAGGATTGCAGTTAAAAAAGAACTTTGACCCTGTAACCGAACATCGGGCAAGAGCTTGTTCCACAAAAGATCTGGGCATCAGCGCCACCTCGTCGAACATGACGCCCGAAAGCGTGATTCCCTGGATAAGCGCCGCGCTGCCCTCGTCTTTTCCGGAAAAAAGATAATAGGTGTTTTCTCTGCCTTTAAAAGAAATTTTCAGCCTGTTGCTGGACACACTGTCAGTCACAGTAAAACCGATTTCTTTTAAAAGCGGTATCAAGGGCACAACTACGTTTCGCCTAAGCGAGCCGATGGTCTTTCCGCAAAGCGCAAACGCGCTGTCACTAAAACTCGAAAAACTCCACAAAAAATATGAAAGGCTCATCGAAAAGGTCTTGCCCGAGCGCACCGCCCCGTCACAGATTATCGCGTCGTAGTTTTTGAACTTTGAGCCCTCGCACCAAAACGAAAGCGTTAAAAGCTGTTTTTTTGAAAACGGCTTATAAGTCATTTTTATCAACACCCTCAAGCGATTTTGCCCCGAGTATCAGCGCGTCATACAAGCCGCCCACCCCGTTTTGGGCTCCTGATGAATTTTGCGTTAACCTTTCGATCGCCTTGAGTCTGTCAAAAAATTTGATTTCTACCGTCTTGTCCTTTGTACGCTTTATCTCGGATATACAGAACAAGTCCATTTTTTCAATATCTTCTTTTTCAGGATTTTCCGAAAAAACAAGCGTAAGCGCGTCAGCTATATCACCGAATGAAAGCTTTTCTATAATCGCCTTGGATAAAAATGGTATCAGACGTTCGTTTGTTTTTGATATGCTTTCTATTTCATCGACGATATCTGACCTGCCGAGCAAATCATACGCTGCCGCAAGCGGGTTTTTATATTGCGCTCTGATTGCGGCTTTTTCGGCGTCCAGACATTTTACATATTGTCTGCAAAACTCTTTTTCCTTGGGTTTGAGTTTTCTTTTGTTTTTCATAACTACTCCTTTCACCGTTCTACTTACACCTCAAAAAAGCAAAAAAATTGCATAAAACTATGCAATTTTTTGAAAAATTTATTATTTTTTTTTTGACGGTTATACTAATTAAGGCGATTTTAAAAACATGCAGCTTTTAATAAATCGTAAAGACGTATAAAATTTACGCCGTTTTCTCAAGCTTACTGCGGCGTTACCTTTATATGCTCAATGCTAATAATATACGACACGGCATAAAGCCCTGGAATCGGTATAATAATTTTGGGAGTAATCTATGTTCACAAATTCTTTTGAAAAAAACAAGGAAATGCTTGTCCGCGAGCTTAGATGCGACGAGTGCTTTGACATAATAGAGCGAAACATAGTCATAGCAGATAAAAAAGCCGTGATATTTTATATCAACGGCCTTGTAAAAGATGAAGTTATGGAAAAAATTATGGAGTTTTTTTATCGCGACGTCAAAAAGCAACACCTAAAAGACGCTCGCACCTTTGCTCAGCACTGCGTTCCTTATGTTGAAATCAACTTTCATAAAGATGAAAAAGACGTTATAAAAACAGTGCTCTCAGGTCTGCCGTGCCTGATAGCAGAAGGCTTTACTGAGTGCTTAAGCTTTGATATGAGAACCTATCCCCAGCGCTCAACCTCTGAGCCCGACGACGACAAGGTACTAAGAGGCAGCAAAGACGGCTTTGTAGAAACGGTAATATTCAACTGCGCGCTGATAAGACGGCGCATAAGAGACACCAACTTCATTACAAAGGCGATGACTGTCGGCAGAGAGTCCAAAACCGACGTAATAGTCTGCTACATGGACAACCGCGTTGACAAAACTCTGTTAAATTCACTTTTAAAACGCATAAAAAATTTAGACGTATCCGCTCTTTCCATGAATCAGCAAAGCCTGATAGAAGCGCTGTATCCAAAGCGCTGGCTAAATCCCTTTCCAAAGGTAAAATATACCGAACGTCCCGACGTTGCCGCGGCGGTTGCCTTAAAGGGCAATATAGTAATACTGGTAGACAACTCTCCCTCTGCTCTTTTGATACCGACTTCGATTTTTGACGTTTTGGAAGAGGCTGACGACTATTATTTCCCCCCCATTATCGGAACATATATAAGAATAGCCAGATATCTTATCGTTATTGTGTCTATACTTTTAACCCCGCTGTGGATTTTGGCGATTCAAAACCCCGAAAACGTACCCAAATTTTTCAAATTTGTGCTGCCCACAGCTTCTGCAAACATTCCGCCTTACTGGCAACTTATACTCATCGAAATAGGTATAGACGGGCTAAGGCTTGCAACACTGCATACTCCCACAAGCCTTACCTCCACTATCGGTATAATAGGAGCTATAGCGTTCTCTCAGTTTGCGATAGACTCGGGCTGGTTTACCATAGAATGCACATTTTATATGGCATTTGTAACGATTGCAAACTACTCTCAGCCTAACTACGAGCTGGGCTACAGTATAAAGTTCATTCGTGTGATGCTGCTTACGCTCTCACATTTTTTAAATTATCTGGGATTTGTTTTGGGGCTGGTATTTATTTTCGTTTTGCTGCTTACAAACAAAACTATCTCCGGCAAAAGCTATCTTTATCCTTTGATTCCGTTCAAGCCGAAGGAGCTGATGAAAAAGGTTACCAGAATCAGGATAAAAAAAGACTCACAGTAACAACGCTGAAAATCATTGCGGTCAAGTCTGCTGTAAGTCCTGCAACCATCGTGTGACGGATATGCTTTATTCCGACAGAAGAGTAGTACATCGTTATAGCGTAAAACGTCGTCTCGGTAGAGCCCGAAAGCACGCTTGCACACCGTCCTACAAAGCTGTCAGCGCCGTATTCTTTGAAAACATTGGTAAGTATCGCAGTAGCTCCCGAGCCCGATACAGGCCGCAGCAGCGCCATGGGTACGAGCTGTTTTGGAAAGCCAAGAAAATCCGTAACGGGCTGTAAAAACGTGCATATCAAATCAAGTGCGCCGGAGCTTTTAAACACTCCGACCGCAACTATCAGACCTATCATTGTCGGAGCTATACGAAAAAGCGTATATATCCCGTCCTTTGCACCCGTTACAAACGCTTCAAACACATTGACTTTTTTTATTAGTCCAAACAAAGTGACCGATACCAGTATAGACGGTATTATGTAATCCATTTTTTAGCTTTTCACCCTCTTGTATTAGGTTGTTTGTTTTTTCTTTGAAGTTTACAAATTTGCTACTGCTTTATCTGATTTTTGAAGCATTTTACGCGCTTTTTGTGTGTCACTATAAAGGGTTTTACTTGCCTGCCAGGTTTTACCTTTGCCTTTTGCCGATTATAAGGGGACTTATTGCTGCCGATTTTGCAAAAAACTTTAGCGACAAAAAGCCCGACAGCAAGTGCGATAACCGACGTTATCCATACGCAAAAAATTGTATCAAACGGCGACTTACTCCCGTAGCTTCTGCGCAGTGTTGCCACCATCGTCGGTATCAGCTGAATTGAGGCTGTGTTCATAACAACAAAAACCACCATATCATCGGTGGCGGTGTCAGAAAGCGACTTTTTTTTCATCTCTCTCATGGCGTTAAGCCCCAACGGTGTTGCGGCGTTGCCGAGCCCTAAAAGATTTGCGCTTATGTTCATACATATATAATCGTAAGCGTCGCTGTTTTCATCTATATCTTTGAATAAATGCTTCAAAATCGGTCTGAATAATTTTGAGAGTTTTTGCATCAGTCCGCTCTCTTTTGCTATCTGCATAAAACCCGACCACATACAAAGCATTCCGCTCATAGATATCAAAAGTGTCACCGACTCTTGTGCAGAGTCCAAAATGTTTTGTGACAAATCGCTCATGTTTCCTGTAAAAGCCGCACAGATAAAGCCTAAAACTATCATTGCACAAAATATATAAGACAGCATAAATCCCCTCGTAAAAACAATGTCGAAAACAGTAAAATTGTGTTGACAAATTTGGTTTGTCTTGGTAAAATATAATAAAATTGCTAATAATGTAAATTGGAGGTGTAATAAATGAAGCCTGCCGGTTTTTTATGTAAAATTGACAAGCTGGGCCGTATCGTTATTCCAAAGCCGCTTAGAAAAAAATACGATTTTGATATTGATGATACCATCGAGCTTTTCACAGAGCCTGACGGCATTGTGCTCAAAAAGTACGGTATGTCCTGCATTTTTTGCTCAAATTCCGATAATCTGACTGAATTCAAGGGCAAAACAGTATGTAAAGACTGCCTGGAGCAAATCAAAAAATCAAGCGACTGATATTAAGCTAAAAAATCATATAATTTAATATTACATAAAGAGTATATTTATTTATACATTTTAAATGAGAATATTATTCCGTTTAAGGAGAAGTTATTATGGTAAGAATAGATAAAGAAAACTACTATCTTGATATTGCCGAGACCGTGCTGGAGCGCGGCACATGCTTAAGACGCAATTTTGGCGCAATTATCGTAAACCACGATCAGATTATTTCAACAGGCTACGTCGGCGCTCCCAGAGGCAGAAAAAACTGTATTGATCTTGGCACCTGCATAAGAGAGCAAAAGCAGGTTCCGCGCGGCGAAAGATACGAGCTGTGCCGCAGCGTCCACGCCGAGGCTAACGCTATTATTCATGCGTCAAGAAATCAAATGATCGGAGCAACGCTTTATTTAGTCGGCAAAGAAGCCTCAACCGGCGAGTATGTTAAAAATGCAGCGCCCTGCTCAATGTGCAAACGCCAGATTATCAACGCGGGTATCAAAAAGGTTATCATCAGAAACACAAAAACCAAATTCACCGCCATTTATGTTGACGATTGGATCGACAATGACGAATCCTTAGACGGCACTCTTGGTTATTGATAAGAGGGCATACTGTTAGGAGTATGAAATGAAAATTGTCATCATTCACGGACAAAGTCATGAAGGCTCAACCTATCATATCGCAAAAAACGGCTGGAACAAGCGTGATATCGACTACCGGAAAGAAAAAGGCTGGGTGGGCAAAAAACGTCCGTGGAAAAAATAAATATATAGTATTATACAAAATATATATTTATAATTTTTATATTATTTCAAAATTAAATTTTTCCAAAAAACTTCCTTATTTTACATATTATAATTTTAGTTCCTTTTCACACAATATTATTACAACGATGATTTCGTTGTTTTGTATAAAATATTTTTTACGAAAAATACGATGAAAAGGAGAAAAAGATCATGTCAAGAAGCAACATTGCTGTACCGGAGGCTAAGGAAGCTTTAGAGCGTTTTAAGATGGAAGCCGCTTCTGAAGTAGGAGTAAACCTCAAGCAGGGTTACAACGGCGATCTTACCAGCAGACAGGCCGGTTCAGTCGGCGGTCAGATGGTTAAGAAAATGATCGAGTCTTACGAAAAAGGCTTGAAATAATCTTAATTTGGATTTATTTTTAAATTTATAAAAAAGGGGGAGCTGTGAACATACAGCTCCCCTTTGTCTATAGTTTTTGATTATAATACTGACACATAGTATCACAAAAAACGCCCATCAAATCTTTGTTCGTTTTTTATCTGAATTAGTATAAAAACCGCAAATATCAGCATTTTTGCCTGTTGCGGTTCTTAAATAAAAAAATTATAGCTGCCGAATAAATAAAAATTTCTATAAAACACAAACGGCACTTTATTTTTGTTTAACTGACATTATTAAATATTATAGTATGATTTTTAATTTGATAATGCTTCAGCTGCAGTAATCCTCTAATATGGATTTTAACTTCTCTTTTGAGTCAATCACAATTCCCTCCTTGAGCCTGTTCTTGTCCGCTTTCGGAAGATTGCTTACCGGGGCGTCGGTTTTTAAATACAGCACTCCGTTTAAGTAAACCACAACCCTGTTATCCTCACTTTTTACCATATAGACCGTGGGCTCCTCTGCGCTTTGGGTGACTGTTGTCTGAGCCTGTGTCTCCAAAACATCTTTTGTTTTTGCAGCGTTTGAGGTTATCACAGCCGTCAAAACTACATAAGCTATCAGTATGACTCCGGTTATTAATATCAGCTTTTTCATAAAAATACACCTCAAAGGTATTTTTTCTCAAAATTTATATAATATTCATATTTTTTGAAATTATATTAATATAAAAATCTCTGTAATTTTATAAAAAAATGTTTTATTTCTCAAAGCTTTGTGATATAATTATCAAGGCTATATGTATTTTATTAGGAGGTCAAGTATGAGAAAGACCGACATCAGCAAATATACTGAAAAAATTGATGTTTCCAAAAAAGCAGTGGGCGCCAAAAACTTTTTTGGCGGTATCGGAAAAATTTTTCTGACTATAATCGGAATTTTAGTTTGCACAGGATTGATTCTTGGCATATCCATGGGCATTTACCTTTTTAAGCTTGCGAACGAACCTACGGGTATCGACCTAAATGCAAGATCCTTGAACCTGTCGAGCTTTATATATATAGAAGATCCCGACACCAAGGAGTTCGTTGAATACCAAACTCTCTACGGCACCGAAAACCGCGTATGGGTGAACCTGTCCGATATGCCGAAATATATGCCCGACGCCATTGTAGCTATTGAGGACAAGCGCTTTTACAAGCACCACGGCGTTGACTGGTTTAGAACCGGGACTGCGGTAGTAAGCCTGTTGACAGGCTCGGACAGCTACGGCGGTTCAACGCTTACCCAGCAGCTTATTAAAAACATCACCGATGACAATGAAGCCAGTATCAAAAGAAAGCTGCGCGAGATTTTCAGAGCGCTAAATGTTGAAAAAGAGTATTCAAAGGACGATATCATAGAAGCCTACTTAAACGTCGTAAACTTCGGTAACAACGCTCAGGGCGTCGAAACTGCGGCAGAACTTTACTTTGATAAAAGCATAAACGAATGTTCTATCTGCGAATGTGCGGCAATTGCCGGTATCACTCAAAACCCTGCAAAATGGAACCCTCTTGTGTATCCCGAAAACAATAAAATAAGACGCGAAATCGTTATTAACCAAATGTATGAGCAGGAAATGATCACAAAAGATGAATATGAAGAAGCTATGAAAGAGAGCGAAAATCTTACCTTTGTCGATACTTCCGCAAAAGAAGAGGAGGAAGAAGACGACGAAGAGGTTGATATCCAAAACTGGTATATAGATCAGATGTACGACGATCTTGTGCGCGATTTGGCAAAATATTATGACATAAGCAAAGACGCCGCTTCCGAAAAGCTATATACCGAGGGCTTAAAGATCTATTGCGCTATGGACCTCAAAGCTCAGGAAATGATCGAAGAAGAGGCCAGAAATGACCTCACGCAATATGACTCTGAGCTTCAGACCGGTATGGAAATGATTGGCTTTGACGGGCGAGTAATATGTACCGCCGGCTCTACTCAGGAAAAAGACGGAAATCTGCTCTTTGACCGTGCAAGCGACGCTGTGCTTCAGCCGGGTTCTTCTATCAAGGGAGTAATGGTGTATCCGCTTGCAATGGATTCGAAAATAATCAATTATTCTTCGCTTGTAAAAGATGAGCCTGTTGAAAACTGGAAGTATGAGAACGGAGTTCTAAAATCAGGTCCTAACAACGCCTACGGCAGCTACAACGGATATATGACAGTGCCCGAGGCTATCGCCTGGTCTTCAAACGCCGCAGCTGTTCAGACAATGAACCAAGTCGGTACGGAAAACGCCTATAACCACGCTACAGCCAACATGGGCTTTAAGCATTTAGCTCAGTCAGACAGCGAAAACCTCGGCGCTCTGTCCATCGGCGGTATGGAAGGCGGCGTAACAGTCAGAGAAATGGCTGCTGCTATGGAATATGTCGGCAACGGCGGACTGTACTATGAGCCGTACACATATTATTATGTAACCGATCAAAACGATACGATTATACTAGACAACCGCAACAATCAGCCAAAAGAAGCATATTCCGAAGATACAGCATATGCTATGAACAGACTGCTTAGATATAACGTGCTGACTTCTCAGCATTCGGCTTCTCCATACGCTAACATCGACGGCTGGGAGATCGTTGGTAAAACCGGTACAACAGATGATGATAAAGATATCTGGTTTGTCGGAGCTTCTCCTTACTGCACTTTAGCGTGCTGGGTCGGCTACGACAACCCCCACAGCATATCGCAAACCTCGCTAGCTGCCATAACCTGGCAAAAGGTAATGAGCAACTACCTCTCCGATAAGGAAAGCAAGGAATATGACGTTCCTTCCACTATAATTCCCGCAACCTACTGCAAAGGCTCGGGTCTGCTCGCAGCGTCATATTGCTCAGGTACCGACACGGGATATTATACTAAAGACAATATGCCGGAGTATTGTTCCGGATATCACCTGGCAAGCGGCGGTTCTACTTTTACTCCAAACTACAACGATAACGCAAACTCCGATTCGCAAAATAATACAAAGTCAAGCTCAAAGTCAAATGAAAAAACTACGAGCAAGACTTCAGACAGCGAAAAGGTAAGCAATGATACAAGCAACCCTGTATCTGACTCAGGCGGCAATACCTCATCGAATGACGGTGAAGATAATAACAATGTTACGCCAGAGCCTCCGGGAGAAGATCCTAACAATGCAGCCGAAGAGTAGCCGGGCAAAGATTTAGTTTTTATTGAACTTCAACTTTACCCTTAGGTTCTTAAAATTAATTTATATAACTTAGTTCTTTGTCTTTTGTTTGTAAACCGAGGTTTGTAAACCGAGGTTTATGAACCTAGCTTAGTAAACCTTGGGTTAAAAAATAAAATTACTAAGCAAATAACAAAAGCAAGCCTCGAAAAGTATCGAGATCGAAATATTTTGAAAGGACATTTTACATCTATGGTATCTGTAGCAATTATGGGCCACGGAGTGGTAGGCTCGGGTGTATCCGAAATTTTGACAACTCACAAAAATAAGCTTTTCAATTCCCTGGGCGAAGAGATATACATAAAATATATACTCGATTTGCGTGATTTTCCAAATCATCCGCTTAAGGATAGATTCACAAAAAACTTTGACGACATATTAAATGACAGAGAAATAAGAGTTGTTGTTGAAGTTATGGGCGGCATACATCCTGCCTATGAATATGTAAAAGCATGCCTTGCATCAGGCAAAAGCGTTGTAACCTCTAACAAAGAGCTTGTTGCAACAAACGGCGCAGAGCTCTTGCAAATTGCAAAAGACAACAACGCAAACTTTTTGTTTGAAGCTTCAGTCGGCGGCGGTATTCCGATCATCCGCCCCATCAACCAGTGCCTGGTTGCAAACAACGTCAGCGAAATTGCCGGTATCCTAAACGGAACTACCAACTTCATACTTACTAAGATGATCGAGGATGGCATGGACTTTAAAGACGCTTTGAAGCTTGCGCAGGAGTTGGGCTATGCCGAAAGAAATCCCGAGGCTGATATCGAAGGTCACGACGCTTGCAGAAAGATATGTATTCTCGCATCTCTTGCCTTTGGAAAACATATATATCCAAACGCAGTACTTACTCAGGGTATCACAAACATAACGCTCAAAGACGTTGAGTATGCAAGAATCTGGGGCGGCGTTATCAAGCTTATCGGCAGCGTAAAAAAGCTGCCCAATAAAAAAATTGATATCATCGTAGCTCCTATGTTCATTCCAATAAAAAGTCAGCTTGCCAATATCGACGATGTTTTTAACGGAATAATGGTGCGCGGCGACTGCACAGGCGACGTAGTATTCTACGGAAAAGGAGCAGGAAAGCTTCCTACTGCCAGCGCTGTTGTTGCCGACATAGTTGACTCTATAAAGCACCTGAAAACCAGAAAATATCTATACTGGGTAGATTCTGACAACTCTTCGGTTTTAGATTATAAAGAATCTGTGACCGCTATGTATATAAGGGCGAATACAGAAGATAAAGATTTAGCATATAATAAAGCAAAAGAGCTTTTCGGCGATATTCATATTTTAGATAACACCGGTTCTGAGTCTCAGAAAGGCGAAATCGCCTTTGTTATCGAGCCTATGAAATATGCCGATATCGCTGCTAAAATCGCTGTGCTTGAAAATGAAAACATTTGTGTACAATCTCAAATTCGCATAGGCGACCTATAATCCATTTATTAAATTATAAATCCCATAGGAGTAAAAAAATATGAGTCTTATTGTTCAAAAATTCGGCGGTACATCTGTAAAAGACGCTAAACGCCTTATGAATGTCGCAAATATTGTGACTCAAAAATATAAAGAGGGCAACGACGTAGTTGTGGTAGTATCAGCTCAGGGCGACACTACAGATGATCTTATTGAAAAAGCCGCAGAGATCAACTCTAACCCCTCTAAAAGAGAGATGGATATGCTCTTATCCTCAGGAGAGCAAATATCAGCCTCGCTGCTTGCGATGGCGATACAAAAGCTGGGCTGCCCCTCTGTGTCGCTGACAGGCTGGCAGGCAGGCTTTTCAACCACCTCCGTACACACCTCTGCACGTATAAAGGATGTAAATCCCGAAAGGATACGCAGCGAGCTGGATTCTAAAAAGATCGTTGTGGTAACGGGCTTTCAGGGGCTTTCAAAATACGACGATATTACAACCCTCGGTCGCGGCGGTTCAGACACCAGCGCCGTTGCAATAGCTGCGGCTATGCACGCCGATTTGTGCCAGATATATACCGACGTAGAGGGTGTTTTCACAGCAGATCCCAGAAAGGTTCCTAACGCTAAAAAGCTTAAGGAAATTTCATACGACGAGATGCTAGAGCTTGCAACCTTAGGCGCACAGGTGCTTAACAACCGCTCTGTTGAAATGGCTAAAAAGTATAATATTGAACTTGAAGTGCTCTCGAGTCTTACAAACAAACCGGGCACAATCGTAAAGGAGAAAGTTAAAATGGAAAAAATGTTAATAAGCGGCGTTGCCAAAGATACCGATGTTGCACGTGTGTCAATCACCAGGATTCCGGATCAACCGGGTATCGCTTTCAAATTATTCTCCTCGCTTGCTGCTAAGAATATCAACGTTGATGTTATATTGCAGTCAATCGGCAGGGGCGATGACACCAAGGATATAGCCTTTACCGTACCTAAGGACAAGGGCAAAGAAGCGCTGAAAACTGTTGAAGATTTTGCTAACAATTACGACGCAGGCGAGGTTCAGTTTGACGACAACGTAGCAAAAATCTCTATCGTAGGCGCAGGCATGGAGAGTCACGCAGGCGTTGCTGCAAAGATGTTTGAAGCGCTTTTTGAACAGCAGATCAATATTCGCATGATATCCACAAGCGAGATCAAGGTTTCTGTTATCATAGCTAAAGACGACGCTGACAAAGCGGTATCAGCTATCCACAACAAGTTTTTTCCCAAGGCAACTTGAAGGCAGCGCGCTGCTGCATCCTTTCCGAGAAGATAGGTGCTACTGAAATGTAACTCTAATTTCCGATTGAATCGTAAAATAGGAAGGAAAAAATCCAAAACTCGTTTTGGCGGCGAGCCGCCGCAGGCTTTCCGAGAAGATAGGTACTACTAAAATGTAACTCTAATGCCCGACCACAGTGTGAATTTTACTTTAAATAAAGAAAGTTAAAAACCGACAGAAAAATTACAATTCTGTCGGTTTTCTTGATTTAGTAAAGCTGTTATTGTATAATCAATTTTGCTGCAGGGTAGTTAAGGCGGTTAGCACTCCCAAAAACAGGGGGTGATACATATGACTGAAACAGTTTTATTGATTATTTTATTAGTAGCAATTGCAGAAGTCGCTAAATGTATTAAGAAATAACCGCCCAACGACCATTGGACGGTTATCTTTTTTATAAACCTAACAATCGGCTAACCGCTTTATACGGTTCCCTGTAGTTTTATTATATATGACTTATACCGAAATGTCAATCAAAATTTTATCAAAACTTCGTTTTGGCAACGTGACGTTGCATCCTTTCCGAGAAGATAGGTTCTGCTAAAATAGAACTTTATCTCCCGGCAACAGCGCACAGCAAATTTTTTTATAAAAACATGCGTAGCCGTAGCTACGCATGAAAAACACGAGGCTCTTTGTCGCCAGACAAGTTAACTGCTTACTACAAGTATGCAATAATAGAGCCTGTATTTTTACTAAAATGCTAAAAATTATTATTCAAAATCAAACTCGTCGCTGTAGCGACTTTTAAAAATATCAAATATTTTAACGATGAGCTCCTCGTCGTCTATTCCTACATAGTTTTCATTCTCATCGTCAACGCTCTCGATCTTCAAAATTACCACCTCGTCGCCTTCTTCGCCGTTTTCGTCTATCGGTAAAAGTACTATATACTCATCATTTTCATACTCAACTACATCTAAAAATTCAAACTGCTGCTCATTTCCGAGGTCATCCTCTAAAACTATTATCTGCTCCTCGGGGATCTCAAATTTTTCTTCGTTTGCCATATTAGCCTCCCGGTTTTTCTCGCGCAAAACTTTCGTTTTTGCGCATTTTTATTACGTCCAGTTTAACACAAAATTTTATGAATTACAATATCGCAGTTAAAGAAAAATCTTTATCCGTGATAGAAAACAACTTTCATAATCCAAAAAACTGCCGGCGTAAAAACACCGGCAGTTTGAATAATTTGAGTTAATTACGTGTAATGTGAATTACTCGTTGATAGCGATAACTGCGCCTGAACCTACTGTTCTGCCGCCCTCACGGATAGCAAAACGCAGGCCAACTTCGATAGCGATAGGAGTGATAAGCTCAACATCCATCTCTACGTTATCGCCGGGCATGCACATTTCTGTTCCCTCAGGAAGAGAAATTGTACCTGTAACGTCTGTTGTTCTGAAATAGAACTGAGGACGATAGTTGTTGAAGAATGGTGTATGACGGCCACCCTCGTCTTTTGTCAGAACGTAAACCTGACCTTTGAACTTTGTATGAGGATGAATTGTGCCGGGTTTAGCAAGAACCTGACCTCTCTCGATCTCTGTTCTCTGAACACCACGGAGAAGTACACCTACGTTGTCGCCTGCCTCTGCATAGTCAAGAGTCTTTCTGAACATCTCAAGACCTGTAACAACAACTTTTCTTTTCTCTTCTGTAAGACCAACGATCTCAACTTCTTCAGAAGTCTTGATCTGACCTCTCTCAACTCTACCTGTAGCAACTGTACCACGGCCTGTGATTGTGAATACGTCCTCAACAGGCATCAAGAACGGCTGGTCAGCCTTTCTCTCAGGAGTCGGGATGAACTCGTCAACAGCGTCCATGAGCTCGTGGATGCACTTGTACTCAGGAGCGTTTGTATCTGTAGATGTGCTGGTCAAAGCTACATAAGCAGAACCCTTGATGATAGGTGTATCGTCGCCCGGGAACTCGTACTCGTTGAGAAGATCACGGATCTCCATCTCAACAAGCTCTAAGAGCTCAGGATCGTCAACTTGGTCAGTTTTGTTCATGAATACTACGATATAAGGAACGCCAACCTGACGTGAAAGCAGGATGTGCTCTCTTGTCTGAGGCATAGGACCGTCAGCTGCAGATACAACCAGGATAGCGCCGTCCATCTGAGCAGCACCGGTGATCATGTTCTTTACATAGTCAGCGTG
>DEKP01000020.1:0-1624 GCA_002353935.1 Ruminococcaceae bacterium UBA2719
TAAGTAATTTATTATATAAAAAATTGTACTTTCTTTTATAATTATAACCAGAATAAAACGTACAAATATTAAAAAACCACCCTTAAACGGGTGGTTTTTTCTTGAAAGTGTTTTTTACTAAAACAAAATTTAATTATACATATCTGTGAAAGTGTTTTTCAGCTTTATTTTTTCTTCTTTTCTTTTCTATTGCATAAACAACTATAAAAGATAAAAGCATAACAACAATCATAATAGCAAGCCATAAAATAAATTGGAAGTTTGTTGCGTTTGAGTTGTATTGGAACCCAAGATTATCTGCAACTCCGGCTAATGCTTTTGATGAAAGTTCGTTTGTTTGCAAAGCGACTTCTGTGTTTGAAACCGCAACAGGGGAAGAGGGCTTAGTAGCTTGAGCTTCGGCTTTTTCAGCTTTTTCTTCAGTTTTAGCTGAATTTAATTTATCAATAGGATTTTTAACAGCTTCTTCAGAGAACATCATATTATATGTGAAATCATCAATCACTCCGCTCTGAGTTATTCCGTTAGCTCCCTGGAAGGTTTTAACTGCAGTTTCGGTTTGTGTTCCAAAGGATCCGTCTAAATCACCTTCATAATATTCTAAATCTGTAAGACGTTCTTGAATATCAACGATTTTCTCATCATTATCGCCTTTTTGGAAATTGATTTCCTCATTTGTTTTTTCATCTTTATTATCTGTCTCTTCGTTTGCTTGTGCAGAAGTAGAAGCTAAATCAAAAGATTTCTTTTTTAGACTTGAATTTTCATATTTTACAGCGTTATCTGAATAAAGGTATTCAACATCGCTTCCTGCAATACCATCGGCAGTAAGCCCCATAGCCTCTTGAAAAAGCATAAATGCTTTTTCTGTCTGATTGCCAAAATCTCCGTCGATAGCACCATTGTAGTAACCTAAATCATAAAGACGTTGTTGTAATTTTTCAACTTTTTCTCCTTGTGATCCGTTTCTAAGTGTTTTTGATGATGAACTTGATGAAGAGGATGAGCTGGATGATGCTGACGATGAATTGGATTTAGAAGAGGTGTCGGATGGCGTTTTTGATGATGCGCCGCTTGATGAGAAATAATATGTCGTTCCATCTATAGTTTTTGATGTATCCGAAAGGTATTGACCGTTTTCGTAGTAATAGTAATCTCCGTTAAACTTTTCCCAACCGGATGTAGGGTATGAAACACCCGGAACCTTAAAATATATAGTCCAGTTATGGCTGTATGCAGATTCATAACATACGCCGTAATCGTCTCCTCTTGCGTCAACTGCCATTCCGTTTCCTACATAAACGCCTACATGACCCGGTTGATAAAGGCCTAGACCGTGAATATTTGGTATACCTGAACTTACGGAACCTGTATATGAGGCATTTCCCATTTGAGCGTCGCCTACTCTATATCCGCCTGCGTATGAGTATATAAGTCCTGAACAGTCAACAGCGCCTGCTGAAGCTCCGCCGTAAACATAACTCCATTTACTGTAATAAGCGTTCAAGGCCCATTCTGCAAGTCCGGTACCTGTTCCGCTTGCGCCTGAAGAAAATGTGCTTATAGCGCATATTGTAGCAACCAGAACAACAACTATAATAATGGAAATAATTCTTTTTGTTTT
>DEKP01000020.1:1648-1815 GCA_002353935.1 Ruminococcaceae bacterium UBA2719
TTAAAATTTTTATTAATAAATAAGTAAAATTTCTAAAATAATCAAATCAAACAATCAAAATATCGGTAACAAAATTGTCATTATTATATCAGGGAATTATTTCTAAATCAACCTTTTTATTAAAATTGTTGTCAAAACGCCAATAAAATTTAAAATTTATTCATATT
>DEKP01000020.1:1839-21277 GCA_002353935.1 Ruminococcaceae bacterium UBA2719
CGTATACAAATTATACAAAAATTATCAACATTTCGACAAGTTACAACTTGTAACCGTTTAGTTTTAATAAAGAAAAAAGAGAAAAATAACAATTTTATATTACGATAATAAATGATAATATAAAAATATTACAGAATATTATACATATTTTAAATATTTAGTAAATTTTTATATGTATTTTATCACGTAACTTGTCAAAATTTGCAGATAATTATAATAGCAAAAATTTATAAAATAAAAAACGAATAACGTGATAGGTATGCCGAATCTACAATTAGTAGAGTTTGTTTACAATAATTCTACAGCTAGAATTTTTATGTAGAAAAGCATAAATAAAAAATAGGTTGATATAAAACTGAGCCGGTGCTAACATTTTTTATAAAGCAATTACTGTTTGTAAAATTCATAAGATTAGGAGCTTTGGAAAGAACATGATAAAACTGTTTACAGATTCAGCAGCTAACCTGCCGTTAAAACTAATCAAAAAATATGACATTAACGTAATTCCGTTTGCTTATTATACCGAGGGAAGTGAAGAAGCTAAAATACAAGCTGATTTTGATAAGAAAGAGTTTTATGATTCAATGCGAAAAGGAAAAGTCTATAAAACTTCTATGATAAACATAGATACCTTTACAAAATATTTTGAAGAAGAACTGCTAAAGAAAAATGATATAATATATATAGGAATATCAGGTGGTATCAGCGGCACTTTTGATGCAGCTAACGCAGCGAAAAATTATCTTAGTAATATATTCAAGGATCAACAAATTCAGGTTATAGATTCGCTTGGAGCATCGCTTGGTGAAGGGATGATCGTAATTGAAGCGGCTAAACTGATCTCTCAAGGGCTGAGTTTTAATACAATCGTCAATTGTGTTAAAAAGTTGTTGCCCAATATGTGTCAGATTTTTACGGTTGATGATTTAAAATATCTCAAATCAAGCGGAAGGGTATCTTCTGCTGCAGCGCTTGTAGGAGGGGTGCTTGGCATACGACCTCTTTTGATTGGTAATGATGAAGGCAAAATCATAGTTAATAATAAAGTCAGAGGGATGACAAAAGCTCTTGACGCTATAGCAAACAAATACGAAAAGCTTGTGTTGGAAAAAAGAAAAACTAT
Source organism: Ruminococcaceae bacterium UBA2719 (assembly GCA_002353935.1). Taxonomy (GTDB): domain Bacteria; phylum Bacillota; class Clostridia; order Oscillospirales; family Acutalibacteraceae; genus Ruminococcoides. The sequence continues at coordinate 2,963 of DEKP01000020.1, forward strand.
AGGTATTGCTCATGCAGATAATGAAAAAGCGGTTCAATATTTGCTGAAAAAATTAAGAGAAAAAGGTTTTTGCGGTAAAGAAATTGTAGAATATTATGAACCGGTAACAGGTTCTCATGTCGGTCCGGGTACAGTAGCAATGTTTTTCTTTGGACAAAGCAGAACAGCGTTATAAACGAATTGTTCACAATTGATGTGTTTTGCAAAAATTGCATACACATACATTATAAATATTAAAAATCTGCAAAAACCTCCTATGGCATTTGCTTACCATAGGAGGTTTTTTGTGGTTTGATTTTTAAAAATTAGGATAGAGGTTATTTTTTATTAATTTATTTTTTCAAATCTTCTTATTATTTTTCCGTCTCTGGTTATAATTTCCTGAAACATTTTATACGGGCGAACCCAAAGTTCATTTTCTCCGTACAGCGCCTTATATATAACCATTTTTTCTTCAGTTTCGCTGTCTTTGGCAAAGCCTACGACTTCATATTCGTTACCTTTGAAGTGGCGGTATTTGCCCAAAGTTATTTCTTCTGGCGTTAATTCTTTTGCTTCATTATATGGTTTATTTTCCGTTTGCTCAAAATTTATTTCTGTATTAGAATTATTTTCTTTTGTAACGGGGTTTTCGCTTTCGTCAAAATTGATTTCAAAACATCCGTCATTTGCTATTAAAATCATAGATGATTTTGCGGGAACATCTATATTTACATAACCGTTGCAATCATATTTTTTATTGTCGTTTAAAACGTCCGTCAAAATACCTGTAAAGTTAGTGTTAAATCCGATTTGTCTTACATCATCGGATTGGTTTAACAGTACATAAACGCACTGATTATCAGTTCTCATAGAATAGCAAAGATGTTCAAGTTGAATTACTTCGTTTTTATATTTGCCGTATTGAAAAGCTTCTAATTTGTGCATTATAGAGGACAATTTGCATATGTGATTAAATAAATCCATATCAGGATTTTCAAGGTTGTCAAGGTTTAGTTCTCTTCTCAAATCGGCATCTGAGTGCTTTGTCTTTTTTCCTTCAACGGCAAATTCACTGCCGTAATAAACAGACGGCACTCCCGGCATGGTGAAGAGCATGGTATAAACATTTTTAAGAAGAGCCTTGTCTCTTATTATACTTGCAACTCTTGTTACGTCGTGGTTATCGGCAAAGTTATATAAGTACAGATTTTTATAAATGCCCCAATCTCCGTATTCCCTGTTGAGCGAATGAGCAAATTCAAAGTAGTTTCTGTCATTATGACATGAGTATAACGCCTTATAGATCTCATAATTGGTTACAGAATCCATCGTTTGAGGATTTGCATAGCGGTTATAATCTCCTGATACAATTTCGCCGTATAGCCAAAAATCGTTCTTTTTTTCTTTGCAAGTTGACTTTAAACGTTTGAAAAAGCTATTGTCTATACAATCAGCTGCATCTAAACGCAGGCCGTCGATATCAAACTCGTCGATCCAGAATCTAACCGCATCTAAAAGATATTCTACTACATCGTTATTATATAAATTTAACTTTACTAAATCATAGTGTCCTGCCCAACCGTCATATGAAAAACTGTCGCCCATCATACTCGGACGGTCAAATCTGATATTGTGGAACCAGTTGCAATAGATAGAGCCCATACCATTTTGCTGAATGTCCTTGAAGGCGAAGAAATCTCTGCCGACATGGTTGAATACGCCGTCGAGAAGAATTCTTATACCGTTTTTGTGAAGAGTATCACAGATTTTTTTGAATGACTGATTATCGCCTAAACGCTGATCTATTCTTTTATAGTCAATAGTGTCATATCCGTGTTTGGTGCTTTGGAAAACAGGATTAAAAACTATGGCATTGATACCCATCTTTTTAAAATGCGGAATAAAATCATAAATTTTATCCAGACGATAGCTCTGAACAAAATCGTTTTTTTCGGGAGCTCCGCAAAATCCCAGTGGATAAATATTATAGATTACGGTATTGTTAATCCAATTCATAAGATTACCTCTTTTAACTTTTTTAACAAGTATATCATTTTGAATTAAATTGTCAAATTATTTAGCGTATTTTGGTATGTAGATATTGAAAAGCACATTATATTGTGCTAGAATATCACAAAGAGGTGATTATGTGAAAAAAAGTATTAATGATAATTATGTAGAGAATAAATCGGCTAAACGGGTTAGAATAACCATGGCTGTTTTGTTTTTTATAGAAGTAATATTAACGACCTTTCCTTTTCTTCAGGGGCAAACTTCCGAGGGCGGATATGACTATTTGACCGCTTTTGAGATGACAGTTAGGTTTCAGGGCTATCCTAATGCAGCTTCAATAAAGCTTGCGGTTATGTGTGGACTTTTTATTTTGCTTCCGCTGGTTTCGTTTTTCTTTTGTATATTTGATAAAAAATCTAATGTTAAGAATTTTGTAAGCGCTGCCTGTTGCGTTATTTGCGCTTGCCTAATTACGTTTGGCGTAGGCACTATGATATCTATAGGTGCTGTTATATCTTTAATTTTATATGTAATTATTTTGTTCTTTACAGCACAAGGTTTTCAGGCTTCTGTTATGCGTGATAAATAAAACGTCCAAGCAGTAATATTTTAGAGTGTTTTCACATATTTTTTAACGGGTGATATATGTGAAAAAAATCAGGATTTTAATAAAATCTGCTTGTGTAATAATTCTTGCTTTTTTGTTTATACAGCTTTCGTTTTTATCTGGCTGTTCACGGGTTATTAGAGACGCTAAAGACGAGCTGGTGATTTACAACTGGTCAAGAGAGTTCGATACAGGATCAAGCATAAGTCTTAAGTTTTCCGATAACTTTGCGACGCTTGATTTTACTACAAGCGACGGTATAAGGTCTTCGCTTTATGGCCTTTATATTTTATCGTCAACTAATTTGGTTATATGTGATGACAACACAGGCACAGATTATACTTTTTTATATTCTGTTTACGGAGATAAACTCGAGCTTACTATGTATGATTCAACCATAGAGCTTTATAAGGATGATTAAACGGGAATATCGCACAGATAAAGTCGCTTTACTGTGCTGCATTAATTAATTAAAAATAGGGGTAAATCATGAAAGTTTTAAAGGATTTTTTAAGTTCTGTTTTGGCGGGGGTTATGATCAGCTTTGGCGGTACGGTGTTTTTGTGTGCTGAAAGCAAAGTCGTTGGAGCTTTGTTTTTTTCTCTTGGATTATGTGTGATTTTGATGCAGAGCTTTCTGCTTTTTACCGGGAAAAGCGCCTACGTGTTTCAAAATAAACCTACATATCTATTGTGGCTGCTTTTGATTTGGTTAGGTAATTTGTGCGGTTGTGCTTTAATGGGGCTTGCTGTGAAAGCGGCTCGTTTTCAGATAGCGCAGAAAGCTACTGAAATATGTTCTGCAAAATTGGAACAAACTCCGATAATGACAGTTTTTTTGGGCGCTTTGTGCGGAATACTGGTATATATAGCTGTTGATTACTACAAAAATCCGTCTGATACCTATCCTTTTTCAAAATATCTTTTGATTTTCACTTGTGTTCCGGCGTTCGTTTTATGCGGTTTTGAGCACTCGGTTGCGGATATGTTCTACTTCGCTGTGTCCTCTGATATGCTTTTGTATTCTGTAAAGGGCATTCTATACATTCTATATGTAACGGTAGGTAATTTGATAGGCGCTGTGGTTTTTCACAATATAAAGAAATTTGTCGCAGATAAAAAAGCCAACAATTGATAATTTTTAATTTTATTATAATTGAGCGTATAAAAAGTCATAGTTTATCTGTGGCTTTTTATCTTTTTATTCTGCTTTTTATTGTTAAATTATTGCTTTTTTGTAGTTGATATCTATTGATGTTTGTGGTATAATAAAAAATAATTTTGTTCTTTTATGTGGTTAAAGTTTTTTGGAGGGGTGCGCTATTGTTATTTTAGGCATTGACCCCGGCTATGCTATAGTTGGATGGGGCGTTATAGAGTTTTCGAGTAATAGCTTTAAGCCGATAGCGTTTGGTGCAGTTACTACAGAGGCGCATACGGACTTTTCGGAAAGACTGAATAATATTTATGATGAAATTACCGCTATTATAAAACAATTCAAGCCACAGGCTATATCTATAGAAAAACTATATTTTCAAAATAACGCAAAGACTGCTATAGATGTTGCACAAGCGCGAGGCGTGATACTTTTAGCTGCTAAGCAAATGGGTGTTAATTTGTATGAATATACACCACTCCAAATTAAAACGGTAGTTACAGGTTACGGTAAGGCAAAAAAACTTCAGGTTATGGAAATGACTCGCCGCTTACTTCACCTCAAAGAGATTCCCAAACCGGATGATACCGCTGATGCGCTTGCTATAGCTATAACTCACACCCAGGCGGCGGGGAGTAGGCTTAGAGAACAAATGTTAAAAAGAGGAATAAAATTATGATATATTCAGTAAAAGGAAATTTGAGTTTAATGGAAAGCGGCGTTGCTGTTGTAGAATGCGGCGGCATAGGCTATAGGGTACAAACTTCGATCAGTACACAGAAGCAATTAAAACTTAATACAGAAGTAAAATTGTTTACATATATGAACGTTCGCGAAGATGCTATTGAATTATTCGGATTTGCAACAAAAACCGAACTTAATACGTTTAAAATGCTGATTTCTGTTTCAGGTGTAGGTCCCAAGGTAGCGCTTGCGATTCTTTCTGAGCTTTCCGGTGAACAAATACTACTTTCCATTAGTGCGAATGATTCCAAAAGTTTAACACGTGCCTCCGGAGTAGGTCCTAAACTTGCACAACGTATAGTATTGGAGCTGAAAGATAAGGTGAAGGGCTATACGACGGAAAGCTTTGATGAATTATCTATCACAGGTTCTGTTATAAATGATACGGGGAAAATTTCTCAGGCGGTAGCGGCGCTTGCTGTTTTGGGCTATTCTGCTGCTGATGTTACGCCTGTACTTTCCAAGCTTAGTACCGATTTAACTGTAGAACAAATGATTTCAGAAACTTTAAAAAAGATGGCATAAAACCGAAAGGATATTTTTATGGATTACCAAAATGATTTTGAAATGGATTTTGAAGACAGAATTATGGATACGTCCGAAATCCCTTCTGATGTTATAGACAGCGATAATCCCTTACGCCCCAAAAGCTTAGATGAATATATCGGTCAGGAAAAAGCAAAAGAAAATTTGAGTGTGTTTATAGAAGCTGCGAAAAAGCGCAAAGAATCCTTGGATCATGTACTTTTGTACGGACCTCCGGGACTGGGAAAAACAACTTTGGCGGGAATTATAGCGAATGAGATGGGCGTTAATATAAAAATCACGTCCGGCCCCGCTATTGAAAAACCGGGAGATTTGGCGGCGCTTCTTACAAACCTTAATCCGGGAGACGTATTGTTTATTGACGAAATTCATCGGCTGTCTCGCCAGGTAGAAGAGATTTTATATCCATCAATGGAAGATTTTGCCATTGATATTATTACAGGCAAGGGCCAGATGGCGGCGTCTTATCATTTGCCACTTCCTAAATTTACGCTTGTAGGAGCTACTACCAGAGCAGGGCAGCTTACTGCACCTCTTAGAGATCGTTTTGGCGTAGTGTTACGGCTTGAAATGTATACTCCCGAAGAGTTGTCTTTGATAATTAAGCGTAGCGCAGGGATATTGAACATAGGAATCGATGATAAGGGAGCGCTTGAGCTTGCTTCAAGATCGCGTGGCACGCCGCGTATAGCTAACAGACTGTTAAAACGCGTGCGTGATTTCAGCGAGATTATTGGAGACGGCGTTATTACGCTGAATGTTGCCAGAACTGCACTGGATCGTCTTGAAATTGATGAGCTGGGTCTTGATCAAAACGACCGACGAATGTTGCAGGCTATGATAAAATATTATCGCGGAGGTCCGGTAGGTCTTGAAACCCTAGCCGCAGCAATAGGAGAGGAAGCAGTCACTATTGAAGATGTTTATGAGCCGTATTTGATGCAGATTGGATTTTTATCCCGTACTCCACGCGGAAGATGCGTTACTGCGGCAGCATATTTACATTTAGGATATGAGGTTCCGTCTAATACGGCAGCTGCACAGGGCAGCTTGTTTAGCGACTAAAATTTATACATATTTGGAGGAATAAATAATGGGCAGATTGTTTGGTACTGATGGTGCCAGAGGTATTGCTAATATAGATCTTACCCCTGAGCTTGCTATGAATATCGGCAAAGCAGCGGCTATGGTTCTGATAAGCGACGAGGTTGAACATCCTACTATACTTATAGGAAAAGATACCCGCCTTTCCGGAGATATGCTGGAAGGCGCGCTTATAGCCGGGCTGTGTTCAGTCGGCGCAAATGTTAAACTTTTAGGTGTTGTGCCTACTCCGGCGGTAGCTTTTTTGGTAGGTAAATATTCAGCCGATGCTGGTATAATGATTTCTGCGTCACACAATCCTTTTGAATTTAACGGAATAAAGATTTTTTCCAGTGAGGGATATAAACTTCCCGATGAGCTGGAAGAAAGTATAGAAAACATAGTTATAGACCATTCAAAGCCTTATTCTGATGCAAAACCTGAAAATATCGGAACAGTAGAAATTATTGCTACAGCCGCAGATGATTATATCGATCATGTGGTGTCTTCGATAGATTATAGGCTAGACGGAATGAACATTGCGCTTGATTGTTCAAACGGCTCATCCTCTCCGACAGCAGAAAAATTGTTTTCAAGACTGGGAGCTAATGTTCATGTTCTTCACGATAAGCCAAACGGAGAAAATATAAACGACAATTGCGGTTCTACACATATGGAAGGATTGATGGAATATGTAAAGTCTCACAATCTTGATGCAGGACTTGCGTTTGATGGCGATGCCGATCGCTGCTTGGCTGTTGACGACAAGGGGAATTTAGTTGACGGCGATTTTATAATCGCTATTTGTGCGGCAGATCTTAAGAGCCGTAAAAAGCTAAAAAAAGATACGGTTGTCGGTACAGTTATGACTAATATGGGATTTAATAAATTCTGTGAAGTGAATAAGATGCACTTTGTATCGACTGCTGTTGGTGACAGATATGTGCTTGAAACTATGCTTAGAGAGGGCTACAATCTTGGAGGAGAACAGAGCGGTCACGTTATTTTTCTGGATTTTGCCACTACAGGTGACGGTCAGTTGACAGGAGCTCATTTGTTGAGCTTGATTAACAGAAGAAAAGCTAAACTTTCATCAATAGCAACTTTAATGCAACGTTATCCGCAAGTTTTGATAAATGTAAAAATAACCAACGAAGGCAAAGTTCGTTTTTATACAGATAAAGAAATAAAAGCTATTATAAAAAATGTTACCGAGACCTTGGGTAATCGCGGAAGAGTTTTGGTCAGAGTATCTGGAACAGAACCGCTTGTGCGTGTTATGATAGAAGGCGAAGACTATATAGAGATTGAGTCATTGGCTCGAAAGATTGCCGACGTTGTTAAAGAAAGGCTTGGATAATGCGTACATCAAATCTTTGGAAAGACTATGAGTTGATTGACGCATCTCAGGGAGAAAGACTGGAGCGTTGGAAAGACATCATTTTGATCCGCCCTGATCCGCAGGTTATTTGGAATACTAAACGTAAAAATCCGTTGTGGCACAACGCTCATGCGCGCTATGTTAGATCAAATTCAGGCGGCGGTTCGTGGCAGATATATAAAAAAATTCCTGATTCTTGGCGGATTCATTACCGTGATTTAACATTTAATGTTAAGCCAATGGGCTTTAAGCATACCGGAGTTTTCCCTGAACAGGCGGTAAACTGGGACTATGCTTTTGATAAAATTAAATCAAGCAGCAGACAGTTAAGTGTCCTTAATTTGTTTGGATATACCGGTTGTGCTACGGATATGTGTCTATATGCAGGAGCTCGGGTGTGTCATGTCGACGCATCAAAAGGAATGGTTCAGTGGGCTAAGGAAAACGCTCATTCATGTGATGTCTCTGATAAACCGGTCAGATGGATAGTTGACGATTGCGTCAAGTTTGTTAACAGAGAAATACGCCGAGGAAATTTTTATGACGGAATAATACTTGATCCACCGTCCTATGGACGCGGACCGTCGGGTGAGATATGGAAGCTTGAAGATCAGCTGTATCCTTTTATAGAATTATGTTCAAAATTATTGCACAAAGACTCGTGTTTTGTCATTTTGAATTCTTACACAGGCGGAATATCACCTTCAGTGATGAAATATATTTTGGAGTCTGTTATTGTGCCAAAGTTAGGCGGAAAGGTAATGTCCGATGAAATAGGGCTTTTGGTCAGCGACAGCGGTTTGATACTTCCTTGCGGTTCAACCGCAATATGGGAAAAATAGTTTTATTAGTTTTTGGAGATTTTTAATGGAGTTTATTACTGCACAAAATATTTCATTTAAATATGAAACAGAAGAAAACACAAGTGAAATATCAAAAAATGTGCTTGATAATATATCGTTTTCGATAAAGAAAGGCGAGTTTGTAGCTATTGTCGGGCACAACGGTTCCGGCAAAAGTACAATAGCAAAGCATTTAAACGCTATGCTTGTGCCGTCTTTGGGCAAGGTTTATGTAGACGGCATGGATACTTCTGATGAAGATATGACAAGTTTAATACGGCGAAAGGTAGGTCTGGTTTTGCAAAATCCGGACAATCAGCTTGTTGCCAGTATTGTGGAAGAGGATGTAGCGTTTGGTCCTGAAAATTTGGGAATAGATCCTAAAGAAATCAGAAAAAGAGTAGATGAAGCGTTGAAGGCTGTAGATATGTATGAATATCGACTTCACGCTCCGTTTAAATTATCCGGAGGTCAAAAACAGCGTGTTGCTATTGCCGGAATTATCGCTATTGAGCCTGATTGTATTGTACTTGACGAGCCTACTGCTATGCTTGATCCGAAGGGCAGAAAAGAGGTTTTGGATACAATTATTCGTTTAAACAGGGAAAAGGGTATTACCGTGGTAATGGTTACCCATTTTATGGAAGAAGCTGTTTTAGCGGACAAGGTATATGTTATCGATAACGGCAAGCTTCTTACAAGCGGGACGCCGTATGATGTTTTTTCTCAGGTGGAGCTTTTAAAAAGACACCGTCTCGATGTACCCCAGGCAACAGAAATTTGCTATCAGCTTCGTGCCCGCGGGGTAGATATTTCAAAGCTGCCTTTGACTGACGACGAATGTGTGAAGCTTTTGTTGGAGGTGTTTAGATGAATGTTTTATCTGTAGAACACCTGACCTACACCTATTCTGTTGGTACACCGTTTGAACATATAGCGGTTGAAGATGTTTCTTTTGATATTGAAAAAGGTGATTTTATTGGTATAATAGGCCACACTGGTTCGGGAAAATCTACCTTACTGCAAATGCTAAACGGACTTTTAAAACCCACAAAAGGAATTGTAAAATTATATGATAATGATATTTGGGAGAAGCCTAAAGAAATCAGAAAAATAAGGTTTAATATAGGTCTTGTTTTTCAATATCCAGAATATCAGCTTTTTGAAGAAACTGTATATAAAGATATTGCCTTTGGTCCAACAAATATGGGGCTTAGCGAAGACAAAATAAAAGAAAGCGTTATCAACGCTGCAAAATTTGTCAGTTTGCCTCTTGAATATATGGATAAATCTCCGTTTGACTTATCCGGCGGAGAAAAGCGAAGAGCGGCGATTGCCGGAGTTGTAGCTATGGATCCCGATATCCTTATATTAGACGAGCCTACTGCGGGTCTTGATCCTATCGGCAGAGATGTGCTTTTATCTCAAATTTGTTCTTATCACAAGCAGCGCGGCAATACGGTGATTTTGGTATCGCACAGCATGGAGGATGTGGCGAGAGTTTGTGATAAGGTTCTTGTTATGAACAAATCTAAGATGATTATGTTCGATACGACAAAGAAGGTTTTTTCCCGCGAAGACGAGCTTAACTCTATAGGACTAAGAGTGCCTCAGGTAACACATATAACTGATAAATTGATAGATAATGGAATAAAGCTAGATAAGGGTATTTTAACTGTAGAAGAAGCAGTTGAACAAATAACAGAGCGCTTGAAAAAGGAGGGGAAACTATGAGAGATGTAACCCTCGGCCAGTTTTTTCCTTCTAAAAGCATTATTCACAGAGTTGACCCTCGTGTAAAAATATTGCTGCTGATAACTTTTATAACTTTGATTTTTTGTACTTTTAATTATTTTTCATTAGCACTGGTTGTACTTGCGGTGATAAGTATAATGCTTTTGAGCAGAGTTCCTATAAAAATGTATTTAAAAAGCTTAAAGGTTATAATTATTGTGGTGCTGATTACTTCCGCTATAAATTTGTTTTCTTATCCATCAGATCCTGTTTTTCAGTGGTGGGTAATTAAGATCAGTGTTGAAGGTATTAATAACGCTGTTTTTGTAGCCGTACGTATTATTTCTTTAATTTTAATAAGCAGTGTTTTGACCTTTACAACTTCACCTACTGATTTGACCGACGCACTTGAAAGACTGATGAAGCCGCTTAAGGTGTTTCATGTAAAAGTCCATGAAATAGCTATGATGATGACGATTGCTCTGCGTTTTGTGCCGACGCTTCTTGAAGAAACCGATAAGATTATGGCGGCGCAAAAATCAAGAGGAGCAGATATGGAAAGCGGCAATTTAATAACGAGGATAAAGGCGTTGATACCGGTTTTGGTTCCGCTGTTTGTGTCGGCATTCAGGCGAGCTTATGATTTGGCGGTAGCTATGGAATGTAGATGCTATCAAGGCGGATCCGGCAGAACAAGAATGAAACAGTTAAGAATTTCTAAACGGGATGTATTTAGTATTATCACGGTATGCCTGATAATCGTTGGAGTAGTTTTATGCAATCTTCTACCGCACATCAGATGAGCTCTTCTGATACAAGGAATTTACTTGTGACAATTTCATATGTAGGTACGTGTTTTCATGGCTGGCAGGTGCAAAAAAACGCTTTGTCAGTACAAGAGGTGTTTCAGACAGCTTTATACAAAATTATCGGTCAAAAGCCAGATATAAAGGGATGTTCACGTACCGATACAGGCGTACATGCAAATATGTATTGCATTTCATTTAAATGTTCTCATCCAATTACAGATGATCATCTAAGGATGGCGCTTAATCGTTATCTGCCCAACAGCATCGCTGTGTATGATGTCAGAGAGGTAGACGGTGATTTTCACGCCCGATATTCGTGTAAGGGTAAGGAGTATGTGTATAAGGTGCTCAATTCGTCTACACGAGATCCTTTTTTGGAGGATTTAGCCTTGCTCTATCGTTATAAAATGGATGAAAATTTATTGAATGAAGCTGCTCAAGCCTTTGTGGGTACTCATGATTTTACTTCGTTTTGTACTATGGATAACAGAGAAAAAGGTGATTTAACTCGAACCGTAAAGTACTTTAGGGTAGAGAGAAATGGGAATATAGTTACATTTACAGTAGCGGCAGATGGTTTTTTATATAATATGGTACGTATTATGGTAGGAACGCTTCTCTCCATTTCTCAGGGTAAATTTAAAGAGAGCAGCATTAAAGATATAATTGATGCAAAAACGCGTAAAGCTGCCGGACCGACAGCTCCGGCCTGCGGTTTGTATTTAAACAGAGTATTCTATGACATATAACAGGGATTTATATAGGTGAAATAATGAAGAAAAAGGGTAAAAGATATTCAGACGATAATTATAATGAAAGCTACGCTATACGCAACGGCGAAAAAAATAACAAATCGGATCTTGATATTGATAATTACAATGCATCGAATGATAGAGCTTATGATCGCGCTGTAAAATATAATATAGATGAATTTGATAGTTCACCAAACAGCTCTGGCAAAACTGATAAATCTTTAGATGATATTTCTCGAAAAGAAAAATTCAAAAAAGAAAAAAGTAAAAAAAGGGAAGAGGCTTTATTAAAGAAAAACCTGAAAAAGCGCCAAAAAAGAGCAAAAAGATCTAAAAGAGAAGTCCTTTCATATGAAGATATGCCGTTGTCTGAGCGTGAAGAAAACAAAAAAGCTTCAAGGGTAGCACTGAATAAACGCAGGATCATTGCAGTCATTTTAATAGTTGTGCTGTTAACGGGAGCGGTATTCTTTTTTGCAAATCGCGATAATATTAATTTTAACAGTATAAAGAATTTTGTTTCTTATTCAATATTAAATAAGGACAAAGAAGAGTCTTTTCCTATAAATATACAGGGGACCTCAGTTTCTGACGGTAATTTTACCCGTATGGGAAGAAATTTATGCTATTCATCAAGCGTTAGTTTTAATACGGTGAACGATTACGGTAAAATTATTTGTTCTTCACAAATAAGCTATTCCAATCCTGTTTTGGTAACTGATTCTAATTTGTGTTTAATATATAATTTAGGCGGCAAAGGATTTGAAATAAATTCTCTTGATAAAAACGTATTTACTTCGACCGCTGAAAACAATATTTTAGTTGCAGATATAGTAGATAACGGCACTTACGCTCTTGTAACACAGTGCGACGGATATTTATCTAAGCTTTATGTATATAATAATAAAAATGAACAGATTTTTGCTTATTCATTTGCGGATTATTATATTACCAGTGTTTCCTTAAACTCCAAGGGGACATTCGCAGTTCTCTGCGGAGTATCAGCTGTTGAGGGCGGAAAAATTTCTTGTGTTTATGCACTTGATTTTACTCAAAAAGATCCTATTGTATTTGAAGAATTTAAAGGCAATATTTTGTATCATATTGAATATTTGAATGATGCTTATGCCTGTGTAATAGGAAATACGGCTTCTTACGGGATGAAGGTTAAGTCCGGAGAATTTACAGAATGTGATTACGAAGGGAAAACTTTGACGTCGTATTTTGTTAATCAAGAAACAGATACATATACTATATCTTTATCGCGTTCAACAGACGGAAGAAATTGCGATATGCTGACTTTCACAACAAACGGCAAGCTTTCAAAAACGATTAATACAGATTTACAGATATCTTCTCTTTCTACCTATAAAGACAAAATTGCCGCATTGTCGCAAGGTTCAATTTATCTTTATGATGATGATTCTCGGCTGCTTTCTACTACAGATGCCGGTTTGGATCCTCATGCGATTGTGTTGTATTCAAAAAACGATGCGTATGTTTTGGGAGTCAGTGAAATATTGAGAGTAGATTTGTGAGGAAGATATGATATATGATATAATTCTTATAGTTATATTTCTGATATCTATTATACTTGGATGCAGACGCGGAGCTGCCAAAACTTTGATTAATATTGTTTTTGCATTTTTGTCATATACTGCTGCAATATTTTTATCTGATTATTTATCTAATTTAATATATAATAATTATATTAAAGAAAAGGTTGTTTCTTCTGCGTCTTCGTTTGTGTCACAGTTAGGGATATCGTCTGCTTCTCAAAATATATCTGATGCGGTCAGCAATTTACCGATTACTATAAAAGCGGCGTTTGCTTTTACAAATAACGATTTGTCACAAACAGTATTAGATGCCGTTAAAGAAGCGCCTCAAAAAGCTCTTCAATCGGTAGAGAGCGCAATCGCTCCGATAGTAACAGCGTTTTTGAGCTTTTTGCTTTCGATCTTGCTGTTTATAATAATATCGTTTTTATTGCGCTTTTTAATTATGCGTCCGCTTCTTAAAATTTTTAAATTACCTATCCTTAAGCAGGTTAATATAGCATTAGGCGGGATATTGGGTGCCGGCGAAGCGGTATTAATAGTAAGTTTTTTAGCTTATCTTATAAAGATTTTAATACCGTATATCGGAGAAAAATCTTTTGTGCTTTCAGAGTCAACAATTTACAATTCATACATATTTTACTACTTTTATAGTGGTAATATATTTTCAGAAATTACATCTTTTATTTTGGGGAAATGAGAAAATGAGTGGGAAAGAAATAAAAAATCAAGAGTCACAAGTCAGTAATCGAACATTAACGATACCTAATGTATTGTCATTTTTTCGAATCATATTAATTACTCCGTTTGTTGTTTTTTTCTTGGGAGGACATTACTATCTTGCTGCTATAACAATACTTTTATCAGGACTTACAGATTGTTTTGACGGAATGATAGCGAGAAAGCTGCATCAGGAGAGCGAGCTTGGTAAAATTTTAGATCCTTTAGCAGATAAGCTGACTTTGTTGGCTGTGGGATTGTGTCTGATATTTATAGAGCCATTTGTATTACCGCTTATGGTGATACTTGTAGTAAAAGATTTGCTGATGCTGATAGGTGGTTCTGCTCTTATAAGAAGAGGCATTATTCCGCCTAAGTCCAAATGGTACGGAAAACTCGGGACGATGTTGTTTTACATTACAGTTTTTTCTATTGTATTTATGAAAATGATAGACCATGAAATTTTTGCATTATCCATAGTTATGTTGTCGATTACATCGGTGGTAATGATATTTGCACTTGTTAAATATATAATAATATTTTTTAGTCTTATTAAAGAATATAATTCTTCTAAAGATAAAAATCTGCATATGACCGCTCAGGTCACTAAGGATAACTCATCTAAGTAAAGGAGTATTTTATTAATGTTATGTTCTAAATGTAAAAAACGCCCTGCGGTAGTTTTTGTATCGACCAACACAGAAGATGATAAACCCAAAGGCTATTGTCTTGTATGTGCTAAGAGTTTAGGGATTAAACCTGTGGATGATATGATAAAAAGGATGGGAATTTCTCCTGATGATTTAGAGGCTGTTCAAGATCAAATGGACTCTATAATGGAAAATATGGGAGATATGAACGATATGGGAGAGCTAGCTCAGTCGCTTGGAATGGAAAATCTTGCACAGCCGTTGTCTGTAGAAGATGGCGATGAAAGCAACGACGGAGATGATTTTTCTGCCGGCGGCGCACCTTCGTTCCCCAATTTTTTCAATATGTTTGGCCAAAATCAAGATGTTAATCAGAAACAGGGCAAAAATAAAGATAAAAAACAGAAAAACAGAAAAAATATTAATTTGTATTGTGATGATCTGACTAAGAAAGCGCTTCAGGGAAAGATAGATAATGTTATTGGAAGAGATAAAGAGATAGAGAGAGTAGTTCAAATTTTATCGCGCAGAACTAAAAACAATCCTTGTTTAATAGGAGAGCCCGGAGTGGGAAAAACCGCTATAGCAGAAGGTTTAGCTCTCAGAATAGCTAAAGGAAATGTTCCCCATAGATTAAAGAATAAAGAAATTCAATTACTTGATTTAACTTCATTGATAGCGGGAACTCAATTCAGAGGGCAGTTTGAAAGCCGTATAAAAGGGCTTATAAAAGAAGTGAAAGAAGCTGGCAATATTATACTGTTTATTGATGAAGTTCACAATCTTGTTGGTGCAGGAGATTCTGAAGGTACTATGAATGCGGCTAATATGTTAAAGCCGGCGCTTTCCAGAGGAGAAATACAGGTAATAGGTGCCACAACCTTTAACGAGTATAGAAAGCATATTGAAAAAGATTCTGCATTAGAACGTAGATTTCAGCCCGTAAAGGTTGCAGAACCGAATATTTCTGATACTATTGATATTTTGTCAGGCATAAAAGAATATTACGAAACTCATCATAGGGTAAAAGTAAGTGATAATATTATACGCAAAGCGGCTGTATTCTCTGAGCGTTATATTTCAGATCGTTTTTTGCCGGATAAAGCCATAGATTTATTGGACGAAGCATGTGCCTGTGCTTCTTTGAGAAATAAAAAACTTGAAGAGTATGATAGGCTAAACGAAGAAAAAGTTACTCTTCAAACAACCAAAGAAAAAATATCAAGCGAAGAAACAGTAGATTACGAAGCGCTTGCAACGGTTACAAGTGAACTTGCGCGTGTGGATGAAGCGCTGAATAATATTGATTCAGATTCATTAACCGCATCCGTTACTGAAGAAGATCTTGCAAAAGTTATTGAGCTTTGGACCGGAATCCCTCAGTCACATATAAGAGAAAATGAACTTTTAAAATTAAAAGATATAGAAAAGACTTTAAAAGAAAAAATCATAGGTCAAGATGAAGCGGTTGATGCACTTTCAAAGGCAATAAAACGCAGCAGAGTGCAAATTTCGCCCAGAAGAAGGCCGGCGTCGTTTATATTTGTCGGACCTACGGGAGTAGGAAAGACCGAACTTGTTAAGCAACTTTCACAAGAGCTTTTTGATACGCCGGAGACGTTGATACGCCTTGATATGTCAGAGTTTATGGAAAAGCATTCGGTCTCAAAAATCATCGGTTCTCCTCCCGGATATGTAGGTTACGATGAAGCCGGTCAAGTTACAGAAAAAGTCAGACGGCGTCCGTATTCGGTTTTGTTATTTGATGAAATTGAAAAAGCCCACCCTGATGTTATGAATATCTTGCTACAGATACTAGACGAAGGTAAGCTTACCGATGCTCATGGAAGAACTGTTGATTTTTCCAATACAGTTATTGTTATGACGTCTAATGCTGGCTCTGACAAACGTGAGAACGCCTTAGGATTTGGAAAATCTAACGAAGATGCTACAAAAGAAAAGGTAATGAAGGCTCTGTCTGATTTCTTACGTCCTGAATTTATTGCAAGAGTTGACGAGGTAATTATCTTTAAATCACTTACAAGTGATGATTTTATAAAGATTGCTAATCTTATGTTATCTGAATATATTTCTACCCTAAAGGAAAAAGGTATAGATTTTAAATTTGACGAAAAAGCATGCGAGTACCTTGCAAAAAAATCCTGCTCAGGAAAGAGCGGAGCTCGTGACTTGCGCAACATGATCCGCAAAGAAGTTGAGGATAAAATTACAGAAGCACTAATTTTAGCAGATGAGGGCGGAATTTCAGCAATCTCTATTTCTGCTGATGCTAATGGAATTACTATTGAAACTATTTAAGGTGAAATTTTAAATTTAAGAATACTTTAATATAAATTAACCCTCACATTTTGTGAGGGTTTCAGTATTTAAGATTATTTGAATTTAAACATATAAAACTGAATTTAGTGATATTGACACAAAAAATATGGGTGGTAAATATATCGAAAAAACGCAGATTGCCATAAAAGCATTATTTTCTAAAATCAAACGAGAATTTTTGTTTTTTATTAAACTTATTTTGATAAGGGAGAGGGTATAAGTATGAAAGCGTTAAAAAGATATCAAAGAAGACTAATAAACAGAGTTAAAGAAAATAGGGGAGTATTTATTCTTTTTACTGTGCTTCGTGTTTTAATAGCTGTCGCGATGATAAGGAGTATTTTCATAGGCAACTATGAGGGAGCTGCTATATGCGTTTTGGCCTTGCTCCTTTTTTTGGTTCCAAGTTTTTTGGAAGGCGCAATGAAAATCAATATTTCACCGTTGTTTGAAGGAATTATTTATTGTTTTATTTTTGCAGCAAATATTTTGGGAGAATTAGCCCATTTCTATTCTCATATTCCAATCTGGGATACAATGTTACATACGCTTAACGGTTTTTTGTTTGCTGCCGTTGGATTCTCAACAGTTGATTTGCTTAATCGTAATAGTAAAAACATAAAATTATCTCCTCTTTACCTTACCATTGTTGCATTTTGTTTTTCTATGACAATTGGAGTGCTTTGGGAATTTTTTGAGTGCGGAATGGATTTGTTCTTTAAAACAGACATGCAAAAAGATTTCATTGTCAGCAGTATTAATTCTTGCACACTTGATCCAAACCACGATCAGGCTGTTATTGCCGTTAAGGATATTGCCTCTACGCAAATAAAAACGATATCGGGTCAGTTGTTTAATATAGAAGGTGGCTATCTGGATATAGGAATTCTGGATACTATGAAAGATTTGTTCGTGAATTTCATAGGAGCGATTGTATTTTGTATCTTTGGCTTTATCTATGAAAAATATGGAGAAAGTAAAAAAGTAGCGGCTTATGTTGTAAAAGGACTAAAACTTAAGCCTCAAGAAGAAGGAAACGAAGCTTTAATGCAAAAATGAAAGTAATGGTAATTTTGTAAAAGATTGTTAATAATGAATCACATTCTTTTTGTTAGTTTTATATTTGGATATCTATTATAGCATCTTGCCTAACAAAAAAAGGGGGGAAGTTTATTTAGCTATCGCTTGTTCTACTCTATATGATTATGTTTTTCAGGTTTCCTCCCTAGGTCATTAAGGCAAAGAAAAAAAGCACTTCATAAAAAGTGCTTTTTTGGTGACCCATCGGAGATTCGAACTCCGGACACCTTGATTAAAAGTCAAGTGCTCTGCCGACTGAGCTAATGGGTCATAAAGCTGGGGTGGCAGGGCTCGAACCTACGAATGCGGGAGTCAAAG
>DEKP01000030.1 GCA_002353935.1 Ruminococcaceae bacterium UBA2719
TGTGTTTTTCGGCACGCAGCTCGTTTGCGTGCTTTTTTTATTTGCAACTATATATTGCAATCTTAGCTTGTTATGTGATATAATGAACTTCGGCAAACAATTTAATATGCATATTTATGATATTTACAGGCTTATTATAGTCAAAAACGCCTGCTCTTTTCCTGTATATCTAAATATGCGAGAATTGTTTGCCGACAACGAGCAGTGTGTTTTTCGGCACGCAGCTCTGTTGCGTGCTTTTTTATTTGCAACTATTATTGCATTTAACTTTTCTTTGTGTTACAATTAACTTGCAGTATAAAACTCAATATTTGTATTTTTTAGAGAATGTGGGTTTACCGTAGGTAAAAACACATGCTCAACTCTCACATTCTCTAAAATGCTGAGTTTTATACTGCAATCGAGCAAGGTGTTTTTCAGCACGCAGCTCGTTTGCGTGCTTTTTTATTTGCAACTATTATTGCATTTCACTTAACCATGTGTTACAATTAGCTTGCGTAATAAATCGAATATATATTTCCAGAGCATGGACTTACCATAGGTAAAAACACATGCTCTAAATCATACATGCTTTGGAATGTTCGATTTATTACGCAACTGAGCTATGTGTTTTTCGGCACGCAGCTCTGTTGCGTGCTTTTTTATTTGCATTTAAGAATTACATGTGTTACAATTAACTCGCACTACAAATTGAATATACATATTTATCAAAGTATATGGGGTTACTATAGGTAAAAATACCTGCTCAAAAATCCCACATGCTTTGATATGTTCGATTTGTAGTGCAACTGAGCAAGGTGTTTTTCAGCACGCAGCTCTGTTGCGTGCTTTTTTATTTGCAAATTTATTGCATTTAATTTATCTATGTGTTACAATTAATTTGCCAAATAATTTATAGTTTAATATTACTATTGTCAATGCATATATATTTAGGTAGTGTTTTTATCTATGATAAAAACACTGACTCTATTTATGATACTACCTTTTTATAGGCATTGGCATCAATTATAAATTGTTTGGCGACAATTCGGAGTTAAGTGTTTTTTGTGCGTACAACTTCGATTGTGCGCACTTTTTATTTTTAAGGAGGGTTTAAAATGAACAGAGAAACAACAGCTGTTTTTATCGGAAACCGCGACTGCTACGATGTAAACACTCAAAAAGTCAAAGACGCTATTCAAGACGCAGTAAATTCAGGAATCACAACCTTTTTAAGCGGAGGACTCGGATATTTTGACGAAACCTGTGCCGCCTTAGTTCATGAGCTAAAAGCTCAGTACCCAAACATCAAAAACGTTCTCCTGATACCCTATAAAAACTTTCGCATATTTAATAAAGATATCTTTGACGAAATCATTTTTCCGTTTGAAAAAGACCACTCTACTTACAGCGAATATAAATCTGCAATTCCCAGAAGAAACGAGATCATGGTATCAATGTCGAGCACGGCTATCTGCTGTGTACATAGAGAAGGCGGTGCTTCAAAAACGCTCGACTATGCCAAAAAGCAAAATTTAAAAATCATCAATCTGCCGAAAAATTAACAAACATACAAATCAGCTTATTCATAATAATCTCCAATAAAAAAGCGGCTGTCGCAAAACATCAAATTCTGCGGCAGCTGCCTTTTATTTTTTAAATTTTTGATTTTACATCCAAAGCTTTCTTACAGATACATCTTTTTTAAGTTCTCCAGGTCATACGGAGTTTGCTGATACAAGTAGTAGTTGAGCCAGTTTTGATACAAAAGCGACGCGTGACTGCGCCATATCATTTTTGGCATTTTAGTTGTGTCGTTATTCGGAAAATAGTTATAGGGTATCTCGGGGTTGAGCCCTTTTTTCAGATCTCTGAAATATTCCTGCGCCAGTGTGTCGCGGTCATATTCGCAGTGACCTAAAAGATAGAATTCTCTGCCGTTTTTATGACAGATAATAGATACTCCTGCTTCCTTTGACATCGCTAAAATCTCTAAGCCTTTTACTCTTTCTACTTCTTCTCTTTTTACACCCGTGTGCCTTGAATGGGGAACCAAAAACTTGTCGTCAAAGCCCCTCATCAGCGGATGTTTGGAATTCAAAATCGTATGTTCATAAATACCGCTGAGCTTTTTAGGAAGCGGATATTTTTTGATATTATAGTTGTGATATAAGCCTGCCTGAGCTCCCCAGCAAATGTACATGGTAGAATAAACATTTTTCTTTGCCCAATCAAAAACCTTTGTCAGCTCGTCAAAATAGTCTACTTCTTCAAACTCGAGCAGCTCAACCGGCGCGCCTGTTACAATCATTCCGTCAAATTTTTTGTCTTTGATTTGGTCAAAGGTCTTGTAAAACGTCGTCAGATGATACTGCGAGGTGTTTTTCGAACGGTGAGTCACCATCTGCAAAAGCTCAATATCAACCTGCAACGGTGAATTGCCTAGCAAACGCAAGAGCTGCGTCTCGGTTTCTATCTTCTTGGGCATCAGGTTGAGGATCACAATTTTAAGCGGTCGTATATCCTGTACCAAAGCCCGCTTCTCAGGCATGACAAAAATATTCTCGCTTTCTAAGATACTCGTTGCAGGCAAGTCGTTTGAAACCTTTATCGGCATAATCCGTTCTCCTTTCTGTATATTAAAAAATATTTAAAAACAAAAATGTATTCAGCCGCTGTCAATTTTATGCAGCTAAAATACAGCAAAAAATCAATACTGTTTTCCCCAGTATACCATATGCTTAGCTTTTTTGCCGCAGCACACGCAGGTGTCAGAGAGGTGCTCTTCTTCAAAGGGAATACATCTCGATTTTACGCCCACGGTATCCTCTTTTATCTTGTTCTCACACTCTGTATCACCGCACCACATGGCCTTGATAAACCCGGGCTTGTTCTTCGCTATATCCAAAAACTCGTCATAGGTTGTCGCTGTGTGGGTTTTTTCCTCTGTGTTTTTCAGTGCACGGTTATACATGTCGTCGTGAATCTCAACGAGCAGCTTTTCTATTGTCTGATCCAGATTATCAAGCGATACAAAGAGCTTTTCACGAGTATCGCGGCGAACAAGTACGCACTGGTTCTTTTCAATATCCTTTGGCCCTATTTCAAGTCTCAGCGGCACGCCCTTCATCTCATACTGGGCAAATTTCCAACCCGGGGACTGGTCGCTGTCATCGAGCTTGACTCTAAATTTATCTTTTAGTTCATTATATAACTCTCCTGCTTTTTCGAGCACGCCCTCTTTATGCGAAGCAACAGGAACAATGACAACCTGTATAGGCGCGATCTTCGGCGGCAGCACAAGGCCGTCGTCGTCTGAGTGTACCATAATCAGCGCACCGATCATGCGTGTAGAAGTACCCCAAGAGGTTTGATGCGGATAGTGCAGTTTGTTGTCTCTTCCGGTAAAGGTAATGTCAAAGTTCTTAGAAAAGCCATCGCCAAAATAGTGAGAAGTTCCGCCCTGCAAAGCTACGCCGTTGTGCATCATCGGCTCTATTGTATAGGTTATTTCTGCGCCGGCAAACTTTTCTTTCTCGGTCTTTTTGCCGACTACCGCGGGAATAGCCAAGGTTTCTTTATAAAAATCAGTATAAACCTTCAGCATTTTAAGCGTTTCTTCCATCGCCTCTTCAGCAGTTTCGTGCATCGTGTGACCCTCTTGCCACAAAAACTCCGAGGTTCTCAAAAACGGTCTTGTGGTCTTTTCCCATCTTACTACCGAACACCACTGATTATATAATTTAGGCAAATCGCGGTATGTATTGATAATATGCGAATAATGCTCACAAAACAGCGTCTCGCTGGTTGGGCGAACGCACAAACGCTCCGCAAGCTTTTCGCTGCCTCCTACCGTTACCCACGCACATTCAGGCGCAAAGCCCTCCACGTGGTCCTTTTCTTTTTGCAAAAGGCTCTCGGGTATGAACATCGGCATATACACGTTCTCGTGTCCTGTTTCTTTAAAGCGTCTGTCCATATCCGCCTGCATATTCTCCCATATCGCATAGCCGTACGGCCTTATCACCATACAACCCTTTACGTTTGAATAGTCAACAAGCTCCGCTTTTTTTACAATGTCGGTGTACCACTGGGCAAAGTCAACGTCTCTCGAGGTGATAGCCTCAACCATTTTTTTATTATCTGCCATAAAATTCCCTCCATATATTATGGGTGTTTTAAACATATACATGTTAATTTTATCACAATGCTTTTTTTATTTCAAGGATAAATAATCGCATAACCCCAGCTAAATAAATATACGTCAATTACATCTCAGTTGCACTATACAAAAAACAAGGGACGCCCAAGCGTCCCTTTTATAGTTTAATTTAAAATTACGAATTTTTCTCGATGTAGCTTACAAGCTCGCCGACTGTGCGGATATTCTCAATATCTTCATCAGGGATCTCAATCTCAAACTCGTCCTCAATGCTCATCAAAAGATCAACAACATCAAGTGAATCAGCTCCCAAATCGTCCTGCAAGTTAGTCTCATTTGTAAGGCTGTCTTCTTCAACATCGAACTGTTCAGACAAAATAACTTTTACTTTCTCTAAAACCATTGTGTTTCCTCCTGTTTTATATTTTACACATAAGTCCATGTGCAATTAATCTCACAAACATATTATTAGCAAATATATACTTTGTCAATACTTTTTTTAATTTTTTAGCTGCTTTTTTCCTGATAGGAAAATTAAACACTTAACAAATGAGGAGCAGCTACATTTTTTGCTGCGATATCACAGCTCTATGCCCTCACAATTTTTGAGCACATCCATCAGCTTTTGAGTGATGATTTTCACTCCGCCTACGCTGTCGCTTTCGATGTTTATCGGTAAAATCGGATCATGTACCGAAAGCCTTAATAAAAACCACCCGTCGCCGTTATCCTTGTCAAAATAAACCCTTATTCCCTCTCGGTTGTCATCAGCAACAGTCCAATCGGACTTTCTCGAAGCATAGCCCGCAACATAGGCTATAACTTTATTGCCTGTTGTTTTAAAGTCTTTGTCAGTTATTTTTATGCGGATCTCGGTAGCTTCTTTAGGCTCTTTGAGGTCTTTTACAAGCTCGTCTATAGTTTTACCCTCTTTTCTGAGATTAGCCGCTTTGATAATAATTTTTGTGCAAAGATACGCACCGTCGTCGAGAAAATAATTCTCACGCATAGCTACATGACCCGAGGTCTCGGAAGCTATAGGCGAATTGATTCCCTGTTCGTTTAGCTCAATAGCCTTGTTTATAATATTTCTGTAGCCGCGGCGATAGCGGTAGTGTTTTCCGCCCAAGTGCTGCTCTATAAATTCAGTAAGCCCCGGAGAGGTGATCGAGTCGGTTACTACCGTACCGCCCTCGTTTCCTTCAAGCGTAAGACACGCCGAAAGCGCTACCAAACGGTTTTTATTGATTTCTTTTCCAAAACGGTCAACCGCTCCTCCTCGATCAACGTCGGTATCAAAGATAATTCCCAAATCCGCGTTGTTTTCAATTACCGCGTCACAAATCGATTTCATAGCCTCTTCGTTTTCAGGGTTAGGAACATGATTGGGAAACATTCCGTCCGGCTCCAAAAACTTTGATCCGGTAGTATCAGCACCCAGCTTTTCCAAAACATCTCCTACATAAAAGCCCCCTACGCCGTTACCGGCGTCTACAACAATATGAAAGCCTTTTAACGGATGCATATAATCATCGGCGTTTACGCCCTTTCTGATTATATCGCACAAATGCTCTGCGTAATTTTTCATAAAATTAATCTGAGTTATTTTGCCCTCTAGCTTATCCTCAGGAAGGGTTTTGTCCTGCGCAAACTGTAAAATCTCTACTATATCAGCATGATCCAGCCCTCCCTCGCGGATAAAGAACTTCAGACCGTTTCTGTTAAACGGATGATGGCTGGCGGTGATTTCAACAGCGCCGTCACAGTCTAAATCGACTGTAGTCATAAACATCGCAGGAGTAGAAGAAAGCCCACAGTCATAGATATTCACAGCGTATTTTTTAAGTGTATCAATTGCAACTGTTGCTATTCTCTCACCGGAAACACGGCAGTCTCTGCCTACTGAAACCGTAAGCTCTGCGCTTTTTTTATCCAGCTTTTTCTCAAGATAACAAACAAAACCTCTGACTATATCTTCTACCATTTCGTTTGTCAGGTTGATCTCTTCGCCCTCAACACCCTCGGATCCAACGCCTCTTATGTCGGTTCCGCTTTTTAAAACAGAATATTCTTCTCTTAACATAATTACCTCCGAAAATCATCAAAAATATTGATACTTACTGATTATATCACATATTGGTACAAACTTACAACATAAAAATTTTTTCAATTTCAGCACAATTGACATATAAATTTTAAAGCCGTTAAAAACCATGGTCAAAATCACGAAATCTGTTACATAAATATTTCAATTATTTATTTTTTAATTTTTGTCTTTATGCATATTTAACAGTTTTTATTATAATTTTTGTTAAATCTCTAGCATTCGCTCTACGTTTTATACAAAGCAACTGCTAAAAAATTGTTGACTTTTACGAAAAGCTGGCTATAATAATAAGTGTCAAGACAAAGTCCGCTTGACTGCCGAGAGGTTTAAAAGAGCCTTGAGGTACTTTTAGGAATATAGCCAAATGGTAAATGGCAGCACGAAACTAAATATCGAAGGAGGATGAAACTATGATGACACCTATTCTTAGTTTACATGACATCGACGTAGCAGAGTTCCTCGCCGTGCTTGACACTTGCAAAGGCAACGTATTTCTCGTTACCCATGAGGGAGATAAACTTAATCTTAAAAGCAAGCTTTGTCAGCTGGTTGGTTTAACAAAACTGATCGAAGGCGGCAAGATAACCGAGGCATTCGTCGTATGCGAAAACAAAGAAGACGAAAGCAGATTATTCAGACTTAATTTGCTCGGAGACTCAACAAAGATTGCTTGATCTTAAATTTGCTAACATCTATACTTTTTTTATTTTTTAATTCTATAATAATCCTAAAGCAAAAGCAGCGTCTGTATTCAGGCGCTGTTTTTGTTTGCTTTTTTATTTACAGTTTTAATAACTAACGTTGATTATACAGCCCGATCTTTGGTCTTTGCTTTTCTTATATCATAGTAACAAAGTTGTTTTAACTTATTAAGCGGATAGGATATAAATCCACCCTGTGAAAGTATTACGCTTAAAAGGATTGCTATAACAAAATATAAAATCTTTCCCGAAAAGCTTACAAACAAGTCGCCAAGGTGGGCAAAATTATTTAATAACACCAGAATAAGGCCGTGCCAGAAATATACATCCAGCGAGTGCGTACCCATTCTCGATACCATTGGTATATGAGAAGAAGGTACCAAAATAATCATTGAAAAACTTGTAACAGCGGTTATAAAATAACATAAAAGTCTTGCAAGCGGTCCATAGGCTTCTATTGATAAAGAAAACGGATTTCTTCCCGTAAATAAGGGTCTGAGATTATAAACTGCATCTGTTTTTGCAAAGCAGCAAAATACCCACAAAACAAGCACCAAGGCACTAAGCGGTAAAAGCCACCTAAATCGCTTTTTAAAATTGACCAGCGAATTCGGATTTATCATAGTGCCCAAAACATAGCACGGAAAAAATATAATAGCTCTTGAGATGTATAGATAATCACCGATACTTTTGTCAAATCCTACAAAGCACGCCAAAATTATCCCTGCAACCAAAAGATAGGTTTTGTTTTTGTTTCTAAGCAAGTACATAACAAACGTATATATTGCCAATACAAACATAAACCACGGCAAGCCGTTATCAGCCAGAAGATCAAAATTTGGGTCCTTTCCAACCAAAAGACGAACCAAAACCATCATAATTTTCCGGGCAAAGCCTACGCTTATAAAAAACAGGCATTTGCTTGTAATGTTCCTGTTAGAGTGAAACAGCCCTGATATAAACAAAAACAGCGGCATATGAAAAGCATAAATGCATACGTAAATGCCCCTGCACACCTGCGAGCTTTCACAAAAAGCTTCTGCAAAGTGTCCGATAACCACAAACGTAATTAATAAAAATTTTAGATTATCCCACAAAGCGATTCGCTTCACATTTTCCATTTGATTTCCTCCGAGCAACAAATAAACAACCTCTTAAATTATAGATAGAATATACCACTTAAAGGCATAAATTGTCAACTTGGGATACAAACAAAGGGTTATTAATAACTTTATTTTTCATTTTTCTTTTTAAGCCCAAACATCAAACCGGTCTATTTTTTAAGCTTTAGATTTTATATAAAGTATATAATGACTTTTTTTAAAAGCTTTGATATAATTATGTCAATAATAGAATTTTTATCATACAAAGAAAGGTGCGTTGTTATGATTTCACTGTTAATTTCATTTGCAGTATTGATTATAGGCTACATAGTTTACGGTAGGATAACAGAAAAAATTTTTGCGCCTGACAACAGACAAACTCCTGCTGTTGCAATCAATGACGGCGTTGACTGTGTGCCGATGAAAACATGGAAAGCCTTTTTGGTACAGTTGCTTAACATCGCCGGCACAGGACCTATTTTCGGTGCTCTGATGGGTGCTGTGTTCGGCCCGGTAGTATTTCTTTGGATTGTTTTAGGGTCAATTCTCGGCGGCGCTGTTCACGACTATATGAGCGCAATGATCAGCTCACGCAACAAAGGCGCTTCAATCGCCGAACTGTCGGGTACTTATCTTGGCAAAGCTGCAAAATGGATCATGCGTATTTTTTCTGTGGTTCTTTTGGTGCTCTGCGGCACGGTTTTTGTCACCAGTCCCGCAGGGCTGCTTGATAAGCTCACGCCCGACTGGATGAACGGTACTTTTTGGGCAGTAATTATTCTCATATATTATTTACTTGCAACTCTTATGCCGATAGATAAGCTAATCGGCAAGCTTTATCCTGTTTTTGGTATACTGCTTATTATTATGGCTGTAGCAGTTATCGGCGGCATTCTTTTTTCAGGCGGTAAATATACTATCCCTGAAATTTCATTTAAAAACCTCCATCCTGACGGTACCCCAATTTGGCCGTATATGTTCATAACCGTTGCCTGCGGAGCTATTTCAGGTTTTCATGCTACGCAATCACCGATGATTGCAAAGTGCATTAAAACAGAAAAAGAAGGCAGAAAAATATTCTACGGCGCTATGATCAGCGAATCTGTTATTGCTCTTGTATGGGCAGCAGCCGGAGTATCATTTTACGGCACAACCCAACTGCTCAACGAAGCCCTTAAAAGCGGCGCTTCAAATGTTGTCTATGAAATTTCTACCGGAGTTTTGGGGATATTCGGCGGTATTTTAGCAGTCGCAGGCGTTATTATTTGTCCTATCACCTCGGGAGACACCGCCTTTCGCAGCGCAAGACTGATTCTAGCAGAAACCTTTCACTTAGAACAGAAAAAAATAAAAAACCGCTTGTTGATTACAATTCCGCTTTTGATTGCCGGCGGTCTGCTCACTGTCTTTGCTATTGTCAACGACAACGGTTTTCAAATAATCTGGCGTTACTTTTCTTGGAGCAATCAAACCTTGGCGATGATTGCCTTGTGGGTATCGACCAAATATTTAATAAAAGAATGCAAATACCGCTTGGGCTCTCTGATCACTGCCCTTCCCGCTGCCTTTATGACTGCTGTGAGCGTTACCTACATTCTTATCTGTGAAGAAGGTTTTAGTTTAAATCAAACCGTCTCATATATTGCGGGTGCTGTTGTAGCTTTTATTGCTTTTTCAATTTATCTGATTGTACTTTTACGCAACATTCATAAAAGCCAAAATACATAACACTATAAATAAACAAATATAAAAAGAATAAAATCACTTCGTTTTTACACACTATAAAACGGAGTGATTTTTATGTTAAATAAACCGATCAAAAAATCAATATGGCAAGCAACCTCGGATTTTGTAAAATTTGGGCAGTTAAAAAAAGACTTGCATACAGACGTACTTATAATAGGCGGCGGTATTGCCGGTATACTCACCGCATATTTTTTGCAAAAAAACGGCGTCAAATACGCCTTGGTTGAAAAAGATAGAATCTGCTCAGGAAATACAAAAAACACCACAGCTAAAATAACCTTTCAGCACGGTTTGATTTATCAAAAGATTTTGAAAAGCTACGGCACAGAAGCCGCGCAAAAATATCTTTTATCTAATAAAGCGGCGTTTGAAAAATATGCATCACTTTGCAAAAACATAGACTGCGATTATGAAATCAAAGATAATTTTGTATATTCAACAAATGATAAAGAAAAACTTGAAAACGAAATGAAAGCTTTGCAAAAAATCAAATATAACGCTCATTTTTGTGAAAAGCTTTCCATCCCTTTGAATACTGTCGGTGCCGTAAAATTTTCAAATCAGGCACAGTTTCATCCGTTAAAGTTTCTTTCTCATATATCAAAAGATTTAAATATCTACGAAAACACCTTTGTTCGTGAGATGATAGACAACACAGCCGTTACCGATTACGGAAAAATTTATGCCGATAAGGTGATAGTTGCAACGCATTTTCCATTTATTAACAAGCACGGAAGTTATTTTTTGAAGCTGTATCAGCACCGATCCTATGTAATTGCGCTTAAAAACGCTCAAGATGTCAACGGAATGTACGTTGATGAAAACAAGGCAGGGTTTTCTTTTAGAAATTATGATGATATACTGCTGCTCGGCGGAGGCGGACACCGAACCGGCAAAAAGGGAGGCAACTGGAGGAGTCTTAGAAGCTTTGCCCGAGTTTTTTATCCGCAGTCTGAAGAAAAATTCTATTATGCAGCTCAGGACTGTATGAGTTTAGACGAAATGCCCTATATCGGTCCATATTCTAAAAGTACAAACAACTTGTTTGTCGCTTCCGGATTCAACAAATGGGGAATGACGGGGTCTATGGTTTGTGCAATGCTTTTAAGCGACATGATACTTGGAAAAACCAATGATTTTTCCGACCTTTTCAACCCATCAAGAACCGTTTTAAAACCGCAGCTTTTAGTAAACGGATTTGAAGCAACAAAAAATTTGCTAACGATTTCTAAAAAAAGATGTCCTCATCTGGGGTGTGCTCTCAAGTACAATCCCACGGAACATTCTTGGGACTGCGCCTGTCACGGCTCTCGCTTTTCGCACGACGGCAAGTTACTCGACAACCCTTCAAACGGTGATTTGTCTTGAAGTAATAATGATTAATCACAGTCAAACTAAAAAGTTAAAAGTTTTTTCGCTTGGAGGTAGTATATTGTGGAAGTATTAAGGGTTGTTCTGTTCTCCCTGTTTTCTGCTTTAACGCTGTTTGTTATTGCTAAAATAATCGGACATAAACAGGTTGCACAGCTTGATTTTTTTGATTATATAACAGGAATTACGATTGGATCTATTGCAGCAGAGCTTGCTACCAATCTTGAAGATCCATGGTGGAAGCCGCTGATCTCCATGCTAATTTACGGATTCATTACTATTACTCTCAGTAAAATAACCTGCAAATTTCCTAAACTGCGAAAATATATCAACGGAACCCCTACAATTTTAATGGATAACGGCAAACTTTATCGCCGTAATATGAAAAAAGCCAAACTGGAGCTCAGCGAATTCATGCTTATGTGCAGACAGGAAGGTTATTTTAATTTAAACGATATTCAAACTGCGATTTTTGAATATAACGGAAAGCTGACAATTCTTCCCATAAGCACAAAACGTCCCCTTAACCCCGAGGATATCAAGCTTGAACCCACCCCGGAATATATCAACACAGAGATTATTATGGACGGTAGGATTTTAGACGAAAATCTTAAACGGCTCGGACTTGATAAAACTTGGCTTAAAACTCAGTTAACAGAACAAGGCTACCATAATGCTAAGGAAGTTTTTCTGGCAATATGCGATAAAAACAATAAGCTTTCTATATTCAAAGGCGAATAAATTTTTTATCATTTCCTTGTAGAAGAAACAGAAAAACTAAGGCAATACCGCAAATTCAAATTGTCGGTACTGCCTTAGTTATATATTATTTTAGTTTTCATAAAAAGCCTGTTTTTGAAAAAAGGCTTTACTTTATTCTTCTTGATCTGACGAACTTTCTTCTGGTTGTATAGAGATTTCCTCTTTTTTCTCCAAATTTTCCTTCTGATCTGTCAAATTTTCTTCTTGCTGTAGAGAACTTTGTGTTGGATCTATAGAATCTTTCGTTTGTTCAAACGAGTTTATCTCTTGCTCCGCCGGTTTTTCTTCTTGCAGCAACTGAGACTCTTCGTTGTTTTTAGTTTTTGATTTTTTTATCCGCCATGATACTATGCACATAACTGCAAAAACAAATACCGCAAACAAAGAAATTAACGATCCGATAACAAAGCCTTCGGGTACATAACTTAGCTTTATCGTATGCTCGCCCTTATCTAATTCAAAAGCCAGCATAGCGTTTCCTACAGGGGTGATTTCTACTTCTTTGCCGTCAACATAGGCGCGCCAACCGTTAATGTACGATATTGAGGTGTAGAAAAGCCCGTCTTCTTTAACATCAATTTTGCCTTCTATCTTTGTATCTGAAACCTCTGTAGCGTTTAACACGCTCTCGTTTAGAACATCATATCCTTCTTGAAAAA
Source organism: Ruminococcaceae bacterium UBA2719 (assembly GCA_002353935.1). Classification (GTDB taxonomy): domain Bacteria; phylum Bacillota; class Clostridia; order Oscillospirales; family Acutalibacteraceae; genus Ruminococcoides. The sequence goes on from DEKP01000030.1 coordinate 12,591, forward strand.
GCTCGTCATTAAACATAGCGCAATATACAGTAGCGCTTCCTGATTCAGCATCTTTTATATCTGCATATATCGACAGCTTATCGCCCTTTTTAACATTGCCGAAGGTCATAATATACGGGCGTTTTACATAATTAGAAACAACATCCTTGTCGTTTACTTTCAGCGTTACATTTTCTGCGTTGCCGCAGCTAAAATATGCGCACGCAACCCCATCTTTCGACGCTTCATAATTAAATTTAAAATGAGGAGTTACAGAAGAATCTTTTTTGTTAAACGAATATTCACCAAAGTTCTTTTTTGTAACAGTCAGTTTTTCGGCTTCGGTGTGGCCTTGCGATACTACATCAAGATATTCATACAGCTCGCCGTCAAGACCGGTAGCCTTATTGAAAATATTATTTTGATTGTCAATCGGATTTATTCCTGCAAGGTCCACGTCAAAATTCAACAAATCTTCATTTACCATAAAGCCTTGTTTTATATAATAATTATTTTGCAGAAGCTTTACACTGTTTGAGTTATAAATTAATTCATTATGATCTTGATCAAGATAGGTTCCGTACGGCGATATAAGATATTTAATATTTAACATAAGGTTAGTAAATGGTGAGCTTTGCTGATAAGTATAACGATTGCATGCATCCCAACCGCAAATACCGAATTTTTCCATATATTTTGTAATGGCCTGATTGGTAAGAGAGTTAAACATAGATATTCCGTTAAATCCAACCAAAGCGTTATCATTTAGGGTATGATACTTTGTAACCTCGGTACGGGGAAGATCTATTGTAGAAGCTTCCAATTTTTTCGCATAATCATTACAATTATAAGTATCGGTAGTTCCCAAAGGATAGCTGGTGGTTGTTGTAACGGTCACGGTTTTTATTCCTATAACAACCGAGCATACGCCTTCTGCTACAGCTATAATGCACATAGCGGCAGCAAGCGCTGTTTTTGGCACAATTTTTAAAACATATAGAAGCAGCCATACAATAACTATAAACGCTATAAATGAAGAAGCTATAATCACAAAGGTTTCGTTATAAACAAGTGCACAAGCAATTACTATTATAAAGCCGACTATTGAAAAAAGTACAGATTTCAGCTTAACGCTTTCGATATTCATAAACAATCTAAACGCCATAAATATCAGCACAAAGGAATACAAAAACGAAAATCTGTACGGCAACATATTAGGAAAATGGAAGCCGTGCCAAATAAAGTCCAGCTGCCTTATTATAAAACTAAAGACAAAAAACACCAAAAGCAGCAGGCAGCAAAGACGCTCTCTAAGCTTTATTTTTGAACAAAACAGATAAAGAATTCCAAAAATTATAGGTATAATTCCGCAGTAAATATTAGGCAATCCCTCTTTTGCTGTCGGCTCAATAAACGCAACTGAATTGGCAATTACTTTTTGAAGCGCCTGAAAAACTCCGCCTAAATCGGCAGTGTTGCCGATATTGATAGCAAAGTTTGTGGGAAAAGAATTGCTTGCAGAATAAGCATGAGAGAGAGCAAAATATGCAGGTAGAGTCAATATACAAGTCATCATAATTGCAACAACGGAAGATCCTGCCATTTTAAGGAAGTTAAAGATCAGATTTTTTATTCCCTTGTACTCTACAATACTGTAACATATTGACACCAGCAAAACAAAAATACAGGTAAACAGACCTATATAATAGTTAGCAAGAATTGAAAGAGCCAAAGTTATTATATACAATCTAAATTTTCCGCTTTTTAAAAGTGCAAACGTGCCGGCAATAACCAGCGGCAAAAGCGCTATCGTATCAAGCCAGATAACATTCCAGTAATAGCCCATAATAAAAGAACACAGAGCATACATAATGGAGAAGAAGGTGATTGATATATCGTTTTTCTTAAACGTTATTTTTAAGAATATAGCGAAAAACAGACCTGCACATCCGATTTTAACACAGGTTATGATATATAAAAACTGTCTTAAAAACGAAGCAGGAACCAATATGGATAAAAAGTTTAAAGGACTTGCAAGATAATAAGAAATAAGCGCGAGATAATTTGTTCCGCCGCCCGACTTCCAAGTCCAAAGCAAAGATCCTCCTGTTTTGAGCTTGTCCTGAAAATCCACAAGAAACGGATAATACTGGTGCCAAAGGTCGGTAACCAGTATCTGGTTAGTGCCAAAAGGCGCCACCCCCTTGATAGCAAAAACAGTAAACATCAGTATAAAAGGTATAAAAAACGCTAAAATCAAATATAAATACTTTCCCAAAAACGAATTTTCATTTAGGATTTTGCGATCTTTTATCTTTAAAGAATCTGAAGATTTTTTAAAAAACATACCAACCTCCAAAAATTTTCCATATCCATATAATAATAACATCAATTCTCATCGAGGTAAACACCTAATTGAAATTTTTAATAATTTTATAAACTCATAGACATTTATTTTTCTATTTGATATAATATATTCTAAATCAGTAATTATCGCCGCACATTAAGATGGGCGTATTTTTTAATTTAGCAGACAAGCTTAGAGGTGCCAAACATGAAATTAATAGATATTGTCGTTCCGTGCTATAACGAAGAAGAAGTTCTGCCTATGTTTATAGAAGAAACTAACAAGGTTATCAGCACTATTTCAGATTATAGATTCAGATATATTTTTGTAAACGACGGCAGCAAAGATAAAACGCTTGATATTTTGCGTACATTTGCATCAAGATTTATAAATGTAAAATACATTTCATTTTCCCGAAATTTTGGCAAAGAAAGCGCAATGTATGCAGGACTTGAACATTCAACGGGAGACTATGTTATCATCATGGACGCCGATCTTCAGCATCCGCCCAAAATGTTCCCTCAAATGATACAAGGTATACAAGAGGGCAACGACTGCTGCGCTTTGTACAGAGCAAAACAAAAGGGTGAGAGCAAAATCAGGCAGTTTGTATCCAAAATATTCTTCTCATTCCAAAACAAAATCTCTGATGTAAAAATGCCTGACGGCGCGGTAGACTTCCGCATTATGTCAAGAAAAATGGTTGATTCTATAATAAAGCTGAGCGAGGTTCAAAGGTTTTCCAAGGGTATTTTCTGCTGGGTGGGCTTTAAAACCAAATGGATAGAATACGAAAATGTTGAACGTCCGGCGGGAGAAACAAAGTGGAGTATTATCAGCCTGTTCAAATACGCTCTCGATGGTATCACCTCGTTTTCTGTTGCACCGCTGAGATTTATCGCCATACTTGGGTTTATAATTTCATTTTTAACATTTTTATATATAATTATAACCTTGATTCAAACTCTTTGTTTCGGCATAGATGTTCCGGGATATGTAACTACGCTGTGCGCTACTCTGTTTTTAGGCGGTATAATAGAAATGAGCGTAGGCGTTTTGGGCGAGTATATCGGACGTGTTTATATTGAAACCAAAAGAAGACCAATATATATCGAAAGCGAAAGCAATTTTGATGATATGTAATACTAAGTCCAACACAGTTATGCGAATTTTTAGGCTATCATCTTATTATAAATTAATATAAATCGTCGAATAAAAATTAAGGAAATGCTTATGATAAAAAAACTTTGGATTAAATATAAAGAGATTGTAATGTATCTGATTTTCGGCGTGCTTACTACCGTTGTAAGCTGGCTAAGCTACGCTTTGTTTACTAAGATAATTCCCAATTTTTCCATTGGCAAGTTTGCTGTCAGCACGGTTGTTTTGTCAAACGTATTGTCGTGGATTTGCGCTGTTTTGTTCGCCTTTGTTACGAACAAACTTTGGGTTTTTGATTCCAAAAAATGGACGCCAAAGCTTGTTTTAAAAGAATTGTGGCTATTTGTAGCGGCAAGGCTTTTGACGGGCGTTGTTGAATGGGTCGGCGTACCGCTTTTGGTATTGATGGGACTTGACCAGACGATATTCAACATTGAAGGCATGTGGGCAAAAATCATAGTCAGTGTTATTGTAGTGATTTTAAACTATGTTTTTTCAAAGCTGATTGTCTTTAGAAACAAAAAAGAGCCAGATGCAGCAAACAAATCAAAGTAACAACTTGCCAATTCGCTCCATACTGTATTAATAATATAATAATCTATAAATTGCGGCTGATATATACTAGCAGCCGCTTTTTGTACGAAAAAAAGGCTGTGCATAAGCACAGCCCTTAATTTTTTAGGAAAACTTATCCCTCATTTGCTCTCTCAACAAGAGTTTCATATCTTGCGTTAGCAGTATCTTCTGCTTTCTTAAAGAGGTTCTCAGCGCGCTCAGGGAATGAACGTGTGAGTGCAGAATATCTTGCTTCGTTCATAATGAAGTCGCGGTAAGATGCCGACGGAGCCTTAGAGTCAAGAATAAACGGATTCTTGCCCTGCTCTTTGAGTCTCGGATCATAACGGAAGTTGTTCCAATAACCACAGGCAACAGCCTTTGCCATTTCAGCCTGACAGTTTTTCATTCCGCCCTTGATCGAGTGCATCTCACAAGGAGCATAACCGATGATGAGTGACGGTCCTTTGTATGATTCAGCCTCTTTAATAGCTTTGAGAGTTTGATTCATGTCAGCACCCATAGCTATTTGAGCAACATAGATATAGCCGTAAGAAATAGCGATATCAGCAAGGCTCTTTTTAGCTATAGCTTTACCTGCAGCGGCAAACTGAGCAACCTGACCGATGTTAGATGACTTAGAAGCCTGACCGCCGGTGTTGGAGTAAACCTCGGTATCGAATACCATGATGTTTACATCTTCGCCGGTTGCAAGAACGTGGTCAACGCCGCCGAAGCCGATATCATAAGCCCAGCCGTCTCCGCCGAAGATCCATACGGATTTCTTTGACAAGAATTCTTTGTTATCGTAAATAGCTTTGCACAATTCGCATTTGTCAGCAACTTTTTCAAGCTCTGCTACCAAAGCTTCTGTAGCTTTTGCGTTTTTCTCGCCGTCGTCAATAGTATTGAGATACTCTTCTGCGGCAGCTTTAAATTCTTTAGACGCTTTATCGCTGTCTTTAGCTTCTTTAACCTGCTCGATGAGTCTGTCTCTTACAGCTCTTTGACCAAGCAAAAGTCCTAAGCCGTGTTCAGCGTTATCTTCAAACAAGGAGTTAGCCCAAGCAGGACCGTGACCCTTCTTGTTAACTGTATACGGAGATGTAGCAGCAGGACCACCCCAGATAGATGAACAGCCTGTAGCGTTTGAAATGTACATTCTGTCGCCGAACAACTGAGTGATCAGACGAGCGTATGATGTTTCTGCACAGCCTGCGCAAGAGCCTGAGAACTCTAACAGCGGCTGTTTATACTGGCTGGAAATAACGTTGATATTAGCTGTTGTTTCCGGCTTTTCGGTAACGTTAGCTACACAGTAATCAAATACCTCTTGCTGATCTTCCTGAGATTCACGAGACACCATAGTAAGTGAGTTTGTCGGACAAACGCCTACGCAAACCGAGCATCCCATACAATCCATAGGAGAAACAGCCAAAGTGTATGTATAGTTTGTTTTTACAACCGGCTTCGGAGCTTTCTTCATCTGAGCGGGAGCGGCTGCAACCTCTTCTTCGCTCAGCGCATAAGGTCTGATCGTAGCGTGAGGACATACAAAAGCACATTTGTTACATTTAGCGCAGGTGTCAGGATTCCATGTAGGAACTGTAACCGCAACTCCGCGTTTCTCATAAGCGGAAGCACCCTGTTCAAATGTACCGTCTGCGTGATCAATAAATGCAGATACAGGAAGCGCGTCGCCGTTCATGCTGCCGACAGGATGCATGATAGAGTCAACCTGCTTAACGAGCTTTTCAGCGCCTGTTGATTTTGAAGTCTCAGCGTCGTCACAAGCGTCAGCCCAGTCTGCCGGAACGTCGATCTTAGTAAATGCCGAAACACCGGCGTCGATAGCCTTGTGGTTCATATCAACGATATCCTGACCTTTTTTGAGGTAAGATTTAGTAGCAGCGTCTTTCATGTGCTGTACTGCTTCGTCGATCGGCATGATCTTTGCAAGAGCAAAGAATGCAGCCTGTAAAATAGTATTTGTACGCTTACCCATACCGATTTGCTGAGCAAGGTCGATAGCGTTTACTGTATAGAGCTGAATATTGTTTTTAGCAATATATCTCTTGGTTTCAGCGTTTAGATGAGTGTTGAGCTCATCGGCAGACCACTGACAGTTGATAAGGAATACTCCGCCGGGTTTTACATCCTGAACCATCTTGTAGCCCTTTAAAACATAAGACGGGTTGTGACAGGCAACAAAGTCTGCTTTATTTATATAATATGGGCTCTTTATCGGCTTGTCACCGAAACGCAGGTGCGAAATGGTGATACCGCCTGTCTTTTTAGAATCATATTGGAAATAAGCCTGAACATATTTGTCGGTATAGTCGCCGATGATTTTGATAGAGTTTTTGTTAGCGCCAACTGTACCGTCGCCGCCGAGACCCCAGAATTTGCATTCAATAGTGCCTTCTGCCGCAGTGTTGGGAGATGGTTTTTCTTCGAGTGACAACTCTGTAACGTCATCAACAATACCAAGAGTAAAGTTGTGTTTGGGCTGATCTTTTTTGAGTTCTTCGTATACTGCAAAGATGCTTGAAGGAGGAGTATCCTTAGAACCTAAACCGTATCTGCCGCCTACGACCTTAGCCTGGCGTCCGAGCGACGCTAAAGCAGCTACAACATCGAGGTAAAGCGGCTCGCCTAATGCGCCCGGCTCTTTTGTTCTGTCCAAAACAGCAATTTTCTTAGCAGTTTCGGGAATAGCTTCAACAAGCTTTTGAGCAGAGAAAGGACGGTAAAGTCTGACTTTTACCAAGCCTACTTTTTCTCCCTGTGCGTTCATATAATCGATAACTTCTTCTGCAACGTCACAGATAGAACCCATAGCAACGATAACGCGCTCTGCGTCCTCTGCGCCGTAATAGTTGAACAATTTATAGTCTGTGCCGAGTTTAGCGTTAACCTTATCCATATATTCTTCAACAATAGCCGGAAGAGCATTGTAGTAAGAGTTACAAGCCTCTCTGTGCTGGAAGAAGATGTCGCCGTTTTCATGAGAGCCGCGCATTGTAGGATGCTCAGGGTTAAGCGCTCTCTTTCTGAAATCAGCTACTGCGTCCATATCGCACATTTCTTTGAGATCTTCGTAATCCCAGATTTGGATTTTTTGAATTTCGTGAGATGTTCTGAAGCCGTCAAAGAAGTTGATAAACGGAACCCTGCCCTTGATAGCAGCAAGGTGAGCAACTGCGCCGAGATCCATAACTTCCTGAGGATTGGTTTCTGCAAGCATTGCAAAACCTGTCTGTCTGCACGCATATACGTCGGAGTGATCTCCGAAAATATTAAGAGCGTGAGAAGCAACGCATCTTGCCGATACATGGAAAACCGAGGGAAGCAATTCGCCCGCGATTTTGTACATATTCGGGATCATAAGAAGCAGTCCCTGGGAAGCGGTATAAGTAGTTGTTAGCGCTCCCGCGTTTAACGAGCCGTGTACTGTACCTGCCGCACCGGCCTCAGATTGCATTTCTTCAACCTTAACGGTTGTGCCGAAAATGTTTTTTTGCCCTTGTGCCGACCACTGGTCAACATAGTCTGCCATAGGACTTGAGGGAGTAATAGGATAGATACCCGCTACTTCCGTAAACGCATAAGACACATAAGCCGCAGCGTTGTTACCGTCCATGGTTTTCATTTTTCTTGCCATAGATTATTTCCTCCTGAATTTAGCCGCTGTAAAATGAGCTCCTTTTTACACCGGCTATTATTGATAAGACAAGTAGACAAGTTGTAAGCAAACAATATTTGCTTAAATCTCTGCCTATCATACCAAGCAGTATTTTATCACTTTTTAAGTTTATTGTAAAGAGAATTGTTAAAACTTGTCTCTATATTCATGAAAGTGACAGCAACGGACGCCTAATCCAAAACAGCAAACTTATTCCAATTTCCAATCCGCTTATACGAATTTTTGATTTATCTTTTTATTAAAATTTTTTGTTTGACTTTTTTTTATAATTTGTTAAACTTATAATTGATTAAATATAATCTTAGAGAGGATGAATAATATGCCTGACGACTCAGGTAACGTCCAGAAAAAAAGCTTTATAGAAAAGTGGTTCAAGCCTAAAAGAGCTGAGCAAAAACAGCAGGAAACCGAAGAAGAAATATTGTCGCTTGTAGAAGAGGGTCAGGAAAAAGGACTTATCAAAGACGATACAAAAAATATAATTGAAAACGTATTTGACTTTGACGACACTGTTGCATATGAAATTATGACTCACAGGCGAGATATGACTACGCTTGAAGATACCGACACTCTGGATAAAACGATTAAGGTCGCCATTGAGTCCGGTCACTCAAGAATTCCCGTATATAAAGATGATATAGATAATATCATCGGCGTTTTATATGTAAAAGATTTACTCAAATATGTTTGCGCAGAAGTTCCAAAAGACTTTTCTTTGACTAACATCTTGAGAAAGGTTTTGTTTGTCCCTAGAACTAAAAATTGCAGCAGCCTTTTCAGAGAGATGAACAAGGCTCGCGTACAAATTGCCATAGTTGTAGACGAATATGGCGGCACCGAGGGGCTTATAACGCTCGAGGACCTTATAGAAGATATTTTGGGAAATATAAGGGACGAATACGACGATGAAGAGGACGAGATAAAGAAAATCTCAGATACAAAATTTACTGTAGACGGCAGCACTTTGATCGAAGACGTTGAAGAACTGACGGGAGTAAAATTTTCTGAAGTTGATTCGGAAACTATCGCAGGGTTTATTCTCGATAAACTCGGCAGAATCCCGGACGATAACGAGCGACCGACCATTGAGCTTGATCAAATGAGATTAAAGATTGTTGAAGCAGACGATCGCAGGATTTCAAAGGTGCTCATAGAGCTGAAACAATAAATTTAAAATAAAATAACATTAGAAAAGTCAGCGCTGATTAATCCGTTTATGTGAATTAATCAGCGCTGTTCATATTTCAATATTTATATTTACCGATATCAGAAATAAAATATTTCTTCAAATTTTTTATCCAACGCTACACAGAGAATCAGCGCTAATTTGGCTGTGGGATTGAACTGTCCCGTTTCGATGGAACTGATAGTATTGCGCGACACCCCCACCACATTTGCAAGCTCTGCCTGAGAGAGCTTTTTCTCCTTTCGAATCTCGGCAAGGTGGTTTTTCAGCAGCAGCCCTTTTTCAGTCATATGATCACCTGCAAAGCTGAATGATCCATGCCGCAGCAAAGCAAGCGGTGGTTATTCCTAAAGCAATCGCGCAAAAAAGGTCTTGCTTCTTTCTGCTATTACGAAACTTTGTAAAAAAGACAGTAAAAAGCATCGCAAACATTGCCATGTTGCAGCCGTAGCTAATGCGGTGAAGCACAATCCTTTCCACGATATCAACGGCAATAAGCAGAAAGGCGCCGATAATATACGCAAAACGCGCACCTCGATGCAGAACCTCAAGTCCTGCGATATCTTTTCCTTTGTTTTCTTCCTGTGCTTTTTTTAAAACATCTTCTTTGTTCATATAAACATCTCCTTTGACAAGTTTTATTGTCATAATTATATCAATGACAAGTTTACTTGTCAATAGTTTTTGCAAAGTTTTCTTGTCAAAATTTATTTATCTATACTTTATACTAGATTAAATATACCCTTTAACATCTATTAAACAAAAAACCTTGCTCAATTTAGAATTGAACAAGGGTTTTTATAGTTTCTTTTTACTGTCTGTTTTCTTTAATAAATTTAAAAATCAAACTCAATAAGTATTATCAAGACTTTTTCGAGCTGTTGCCTACAATAGTGATTATCAAATCGAGCACCTTAATATAAATCCACAAAATAGTGAACGCAAGACCAAACGAAGCCATCCACTCATATTTTGCAGGCATTCCGTTTTCTACACCGTTTTCAATTACCGCAAAGTCGGAAATCAAAAACATGCAGGCTATCACAATAGAAATCAAGGTAAAGCCAATTGAAATTCCAAAGTTGCCCACTATAGATGCAACAAAGGGTCTTGTAAGGGGAATCAAATATCCAATACCGGTCAAAAGAGAAATACCGATCATTGAAAAAAGCAAAGTTATCATAACCGTAACAAACTTTTTGCTAACCTTTACAATTCTCTTTGCATACAGAAAAGCCATAGTCAAAACAACCACAATAGTAACTCCAAGCGCCAACAAGCCCAAATATTCATAGCCTTTAATAAGGCTGAAAATAATAAAAGCTATCATAAAGCCCTGGCACAGCGAATACAGCGTACCCGTCACCGGAATAGTGCGCGGAATAAAGGCTGCCAAAAGTTGTGTAACAATCGCAAGAACAGCAGATCCGCCTACAGCTATTAACGCTGTCATCGGAACGCTTGCTTCAAAGCCCTTGTAATTAAAGTTCATTACCTGTGCATCTGTCGAGAACACTGTGTTAGACAACAAAAGATACAAGAGCATACCGCAAACAGTTACAAGCATAAACCATGCTGTTTTAAGAGCAATCCTGCCGTAAGCGACAGATTTTTCATCTGTCGATATGTACTCCACCTTGTTTAGACGATTCATAACAGGATTAGAATGAAAAAAAGTTTTTCTGGGTGCAGGCTGTGTGTTTTGACCGCTAAGTCGACTCATAATTGTTCCTCCTTTTAAAAAACATGTTCAAAATACATTTAGTCCGCGGTTTATTTTCAAAGTTAATAAAATCAAAAGAGCATCCTTAACCTTAGAGATACCCACGCGTTTTACACTCAAATTTAATCTGCACTGTAAAATAAGTTTTACAGTGCAGATTTCAGCTATGTAAAAAGCTTTTAATCTTAAAACGAAAAAGACTCAGGCGATTCTTCGCTTTCTTCTTTTGCGCAGTCAGAGATTGATTCTTTGATATTCTGAGGCGCTTGGATATTTCCTACAGTTTTGTCGTCTTCAACCTTTTCGATATTTTCAGCCTTATCAGCAGCTTCTTCAATAATCTTCTCAATTTCCTCGTCGGAATCCGATGATACCTTGCCTTTGATTTGTTGAGCAGTATCAACCGCTTTGTCTTTAAGATCTTCTGCCGCAAATTTAGCCTTTTCTACTACATCACAAGCCTTTTCCTTTGCAGTTTGCGCAATATCTGAGGCTTTTTCTTTTGTTTTTTGAGCTATGTCCTTGGAAGAAGCCTTTGCTTTATCAGAAAGCTCTTCGGCTTTTTTAGCTATAGCAGCTTTGATTTTTTCGGCGTTTTCCGATTTTATTTTTATGTTGTTATTTTCATTTAAAAGCTCAAGGTATTTAACCGAAGCTCTGCCTATACGATCAGATACTTTATCAATCAACTCACAAAGCTCTTTATTATCGTCGTTTGAGTTTTCGCGCAGATTCTCATAATAATATCTGCCAAGCTCAATATATGCCTGATCTCTTTTTTCGCTGTCGCCCTTTATTATTTGTTTAAGGCGGTTAAGCTGAGCGCGCAAACGGTTCTTTTGAGCTATTTGAGAAGCAATTTCCGATATTGTATCAGCGGCTACAGCAAAGCCTGATTTTATATTTTCTTTCAAATCCATAATAAGACCTCCTATTTTACTTATATTATTATCGCAGAAAACAACAATAAAATCAATAATAATTTGTAAAAGTTCTATAAATAATTTGCATTTATTTTCAAATGTGTTAAAATAATTTCGTAGGGGGTGGAGTATGTCAAACGTAATTTCAAAGGAAGTTTCCTGTCCAAATTGTAACGATATATCAAACGCGCATATTTATATAAGCATCAACGCTACAAACGATCCGCAGTTCCGAGAAGATCTGTTGTCCGGAAAACTTTTTGATTTCAAGTGCGAAAACTGCGGCTTTGAGGGAAAATTCACATATCCACTGTTATACAATGATATGAAAAAGCGCTTTATGGTTTACCTTATCCCTGAGATCAACCGTTTTCAGCTTGAGGACAGAACTCTTGAAGAGGATTATCGAAATTTAAAGGGAATAAAAAAGCGTATAGTACCCGACTTCAACTCTTTTAAAGAGAAAATTTTTGCATTTGAATCTTCTTTAGACGATATGGCTCTTGAGCTGACAAAATACGCTATTGGTGAAACCGTCGCAAAAAAGAACGGCCTGAGCAGAGTTGACGAGGGATATCTGACTCAGTATAACCGCGAAATGAACAAAATCGGATTTACATATTTTATCGGTGAGAACAACGAGCCCTTTGTCCAGTCGGCGCGTTTTGAAATTTATGCAAAAAGTGTAAAAATTGTCGAGGCTGTATGTGCAAACGACAAAAAGCTTTCAGGCTTTATAAAAATCGACAGAGAGTGGGCAGAAAACACTTTGTTTAGATACAAGCGTCTGACGCACGAAAAATAAATATCTCTATAAATAAGTTTAATAAAACAACGGGGACTGTACAGCTCCCCGTTAATTTTTTATATATTAAAAATTTTTATAATCTGCTTTTTATCATTTTCCACCTGCAGCTTCAGCTCCTGCAAGGAAGAAAACTTTCGCTCTTCTCTTACAAAGTGTAAAAGCTCACATTCTATATATTCATTATATAAATCAAATCCGTCGTATGAAAACAAATATGTTTCGCATATCGGAGAATCCTTTTTGTTCACCGTTGGATGAATTCCGATATTGGTAGCCCCGTAATATGCTTTTTCTCCGATTTTGACTTTTGAAGCATAAACCCCCAGTTTCGGCATTATAAGTTCATTATTCATCATAATATTTGCTGTCGGAAAATCAAGTGTTCTACCTATACGATTACCCGATACCACGTTGCCGAAAACAGTAAAATTATATCCAAGCATCTCGTTTGCGTCTTCTATACAACCCTCAGCTATGCTGTTTCTGATTCTTGTGGATGATACGGGAAGGCCCTTGTATACAATTTTCTCTGACACATGAACCTTTATATCATATTTTTCACACAGCGATATAAGAGACTTTGTATCTGCGCCGGCGTTTTTTCCGAAATGATAATTAAACCCGCAGTATACTTTTTGCGCCTTTAATTTTTCTTTAAGTATAATTTTCACAAAATCTTCTGCACTCATATCTTTAACAGTTGAAAAATCCGCAAAAATCAAAGCGTCTGCGCCGATATTTTGTATGATTTTTTGCTTTTGCTCATTTAAAGTAAGCAACACTTTTTTGTTTTTTTCCAATATTGAAGCCGGACTTTTTTCAAAGGTCAAAACCACGCTGAGATTAGCACCCTTTTCATCAGCGCATTTTTTAATAACATTTTGATGCCCTATATGTACCCCGTCAAAAAAACCCAGCGCTACGCTTGATTTGCAAGAGCTTTTTTCAAAATCTGAAACTCTGTGATAAATTTGCATATTTTCTCCGATAAAACATAATATTTATAAACAGTATAAAATAAAAATCTTAATTTTGCAAATCTTGATTTTGCGAATCTTGATTCACGAATCTTGATTTTGCGAATCTTGATTCACGAATCTTGATTTCACGAATCTTGATTTTGCGACAGAGGTAACATGTCTATTTTCAGCCAGAGCGAATTTGATTCATCCCGTTTAAGCTATTTTGAAAATAAGCTTATAAAAAAATATCCTTTTATAAAAAAGGAATGTATAGGATACACAGCGCTTTCAAAGCCCATAAACGCCTATACGATCGGCGATAACGGCAGCGCAGTTATCTGTGCAGCGTTTCATGCTCTTGAGAGAGTAACGTCAGCTATACTCACAAGATATATTTTTGAAAAGGCAGAAGAATATAAAAACGGTGCAAATTTATCTTTCACCGCAATCCCTATGATAAATCCGGACGGCGTTGATATCAGTATCCACGGCATAAAAGCAGCAGAAAAATTTCTGCCTTTAATAATCAGCAGAACTAATGGAGATACCCAATCATGGCAGGCAAACGCAAGAGGAGTAGATCTAAATCACAATTTTAATGCAGGGTTTCTTTCTGTCAGAAAAAACGAGATAAAAAACGGCTATATTCTCTCAGGACCCACTCGCTTTGGTGGAGGCTCTCCCGAAAGCGAAAAAGAGACCAGGGCTCTTGTGAATTTTTGCAAAAAAAACAATTTCTCGGCCGCTGTCGCTCTCCATTCCCAAGGAAGAGAAATTTATTATGATTTCAAAAATCATGCACAAGAAAGTGAAAAAATCGCAAAGCAAATGTCAAAGCTTTCAGGCTACATCCTCTCCTCTCCTGAAAATATAGCTACCGGAGGAGGCTTCAAGGATTGGTTTTGCGAATATTTTCATCGTATAGGTATAACTCTGGAAATAGGGCTTGGAAAAAATCCGCTAGACAAGTGCGTTGCCGATACAGAGTACGATTTAGTGGCAAAGATGCTCGATGTTGTTGTATTACAACACGGTTAATACTATAATCCTTGATTAAAATTTTTAATATCTGTTGCGTTAAATTTCGCATAACTGCGTTGTTGTCAGTATAAGAGTAAATTTGAATTGTACTTGGCAATAATTAAAGCAAAAAGCCGAAGAGACTGTCATCGTCTTTTCGGCTTTAACACATAAAATTATTGATTTTCTTCCGGTAAATCCTCTTTTAACTTGTCCTTTAACTGGTCAAAGAAGGATGTGTCGCTTTCATATTTTGTTTTTCCTGCCAAGTCATCAAAAGTAATATGATCTTCAGGCTTTTGAGTATTATCTGCTGTTGTTTCAGCATTAGAAGCTTTGCTCTGATTTTCAAGATTTACGCTTTTGGCACGAGTAAAACGAGGAGAACTCTGTTCATTTTTTTCTTCTAAGTTTTCTTTTGGCTTTGAAGGCTCTGTAACGGGCTTTTGAGAAGCTTTTAAGTCAGCCTTTTTGATCTGTTCATCGCTGATAGCAGTAAAAACTTTTGTCTTATCGTCCGACGCTTCAGATTCTTCCTGAGCATCATCAAATTCGTTGTTTGCAGGCTCCTCGTCTTCAAAAGGATTGTTTTCCAGTTCATCAGCGCTTGCAGGCTGCGGCTCAGTCTCTTCTACTGCTCCAAAATATATTTGATACCATACAAGGAACACATATACTGTCCATATTTTTCTTGAATTATCTTCTTTTTCCAGATAATGGTCGTTTAAAAATCCGATCAAAATATCAGTATTAAAAAATTTCTCAGCCGTTGCAGACGTAAACATATCCTTTACTACGTTATAGTAGTGTTCATCTCTAAGCCACACGCGTGTAGGAACAGGGAACCCGAGCTTTTCTTTTTCTGCAACAACTTCAGGCAAATGGCGTGCCGCTGCCTTGCGCATAGCATATTTTGTATTAAACTTGTTTACTCTAAGCTCTGACGGCAAGGATGAAGCCACCTTGAATACTTCTTTATCCAAGAACGGAACGCGCAGCTCCAAGGAGTTTGCCATACTCATTCTGTCCGCCTTTAAAAGAATATCTCCGACCATCCACATGTTGATATCAAGATACTGCATTTTTGTAACATCATCATATCTGCGGGCGCGGGTATAAATTCTTCTTACCAGCTTGCTCGGATCTGTTGCAAGCGACGGCTTTTTAAGTATATCCTTTTTCTGCTTTAAATCATACATATATGCGTTACCGATAAAGCGTTTTTCCAGCGGATGAGTAGCGCGGATCAGATAATCTCTGCCCTTGATATCCGGCAGTTTCTTACATACGGCACAGATAGCGCGGCGAATACAGTACGGTACTATTTTTTGATAAACTTTGAATACTCTCGGATCGTTGTAACAGGTGTAACCGCCGAAAAGCTCGTCGGCACCTTCTCCGGAAAGTACAACCTTAACGTATTCGCTGGCAAGCTTGGTAACAAAATAAAGGGCTATACAAGACGGATCCGCAAGGGGTTGATCCATATGATACTGAACCTTAGGCACAGCTGCCCAAAATTCTTCGCTTGTGATAAGCTTTGAGTGATGCTCAACATCGATCTTTTCGCTCAGGCTCTCTGCCCAGGTTATCTCATTATATTTTTCGCCGAAGTCAAATCCAACGGTAAAGGTCTTTTGTCCCGAAAAATAGGTCGATACATAGGAGGAGTCAACGCCGCTCGACAAAAAGCAGCCTACTTCTACATCGGAAATTTTATGAGCGTTAACAGAATTTTCAAAAACCTCTTCAATTTTATTAACAGCCTCTTCTTCCGTCATCTCGTTATCCGGATTGAACTTTGGTTCAAAATATCGCTGAGTCTCAACAACTCCGTTGCGGTACCAAAGAAAATGTCCCGGTAAAAGGCAATATACATTTTCAAAGAAGGTCATTGGTTGGGGGCAGTATTGGAATGAAAGATAATGATCCAAAGCCTTTTCATTGAAGATTTTTTCAAAATTCGGATGCTCTAAAATGCTTTTTATTTCGGAAGCATAACACAGCGAATCACCTATCATAGTATAGTGCAGAGGTTTGATGCCAAAGAAATCGCGGGCTAAAAACAAAGCTTTAGTTTCCTTATTGTATATAGCAAAAGCAAACATACCCCGAAGATGCTCAAACATCTCTTCTCCCCATTCTTCAAACGCGTGCAAAAGCACCTCGCTGTCCGACGAAGTAGAGAACTTGTGTCCCAGCTCCTCAAGCTCTTTTCTTAATATTTTATAGTTATAAATTTCTCCGTTAAAAGTCAAAACGAGTGTGCCGTCCTCGTTTTCTATCGGCTGGTCGCCCTGATCAAGGTCAATGATCGAAAGTCGGCAAAAGCCCATTGAAATATATTCATCTTGGTAAAATCCGTTGGAATCAGGACCCCTATGGGTGATAACCTCCGTCATTTTACGAATAACATTTTCACGTTGTTCAATTTCACCGGTAAAACCACAAATACCGCACATTTAGCAAAACTCCTTTCAGATAATTTGCAACAATTAAATTTATAATACCATATTATCTCAAAAACTGCAATAAATAGATTATAAATTATTTAAAAAGTCTGTGATATATTAAACTGCATTTATTTTTTAGAACAAAAAAGCGTTTGATTTTAGTTGTTTTATCAAACTAGTTGTTTGTATTTCTTTCAACAGTTATTAATTTTGCAACTACCGAGTGTATTTTAACCTCATATATCCTTGACATATAATCTTGAAATAAATATAATATTGCTGAATAAAGCGATTTTGTATCATAAGATACGCCCGAACGCCTGTTTGACGCAAGGGGACAAGGGAAGCGCGGTGAGAATCCGCCGCAACAGCCATTACCGTATTTGAAATTTGATTTTCATAAGTCGGAATGCTTGTCATCTCGTAAAATGTAAATGGTTCTTGGGCAATGGAGAACGCAAAGTTGCGGTATAAGTGCGTTTTCTTGAAGGACGCATTTATTTTTTATTCAATTATTTGAATGAAAAGAGGAAACAAAATGAAAAATCAAAGAATTTTATCCATACTTGCTTTACTGTGTATGCTGCTGTCTCTTTGCTCCTGCTCATCAAAGAAGGCTGATACCGCTGCAACTACAGCTTCACAAAGCGTTACAGATGTTGCTGAAACTCAAACAGTCGACTTGATGGCAGACGCAAAGTACAAGGAAGACACTGAGCTTGGAAAAGGCAAAACCAGCTTTACTTTTTATGTAGATGTAGACGGCAGCAAGGTTAACTTTAAAATCAATACCGATAAAAAAACGGTAGGTGAAGCGCTGCTTGAAAATGATTTGATCAAAGGAACTGACAGCGATTATGGTCTGTATGTCAAAGAAGTAAACGGAATATCTGCCGATTATGACAAAGACGGCTACTACTGGGCTTTTTATGTTAATGAAGAATATGCTCAGACAGGCGTAGACACTACCGATATAGAAGACGGTATGACCTGCAGCTTTGTACGCACAAAGGGGTAATATGATAAAAAAATCAAACAGATTAACTCTGTTTGAAATGTGTTTGTTTGCTTTTTTCGCAGCAATGATGTTTATGTCCAAAATCATACTCGAATTTTTACCTAATGTGCATATGTTAGGGATGTTCGTAGTATTGCTGACATCCGTTTATCGCAAGAAGGCGCTTATACCTATCTATCTTTTTGTGCTTATAGAAGGGGTGTATGTAGGCTTTGCGCTGTGGTGGGTTCCGTATCTTTATATATGGACAGTGTTGTGGGGCTTTGCAATGTTAATACCCAAAGACTGCAACAAAAAATATATGATAATAGTATACCCGTTGGTTTGTGGTTTGCACGGATTTTTATACGGTACGCTGTATGCACCGTTTCAGGCGTTTGCATTTTCTCTGAATTTTAAGCAAAGTTTAGTTTGGATTGCAGCCGGTCTTCCTTGGGACTCCATACATGGGATAAGCAATTTCTTTATGGGATTTTTGGTATATCCGTTAAAAATGTTATTGCAAAAGCTGCACAAAAGCGTTGGCGCAAGGTAAAAGCAAAAAACAAGAAAAACCTACAATTCAAAATGTGGTCTCTGTTTTGGTTTTATAATAACTTAGCTGCAAAGGAATTTAACTTTTATAGCAAAAATATGAATAACAAAATTTTAGATCGCCTTAATAACTTTTCAAATTGTTAAATTTAAGTTCATAGGAAATTCACATTTTTTATAAAAGGTAGGATATAATATAATTGTACAATTCAAGAACCGCAACTTGATTTGTATTGTTCTACCCTCCTCAATGCAGACGATATGTCTGACATTGTACCCCTCATTTATTTGGGTTTATCCCCGCAAAAAAATGCCGAGCTGTTACGCTCGGCTTTTTTGTTTGTCATTTTGACCAAGGCGATTTTCCTTAACAGGAACCGATTATTTTATGCACAGGGTGTTCCCTTTGCTTTTACGGCTGTGCTCCGCCCGGCCAAAATGACAGTTTTATTATTTAGTGCTTATAGCAATAAATTTAATTTTCTTACAAGAAGAAATCTCCAAGACTGTACTGCGTACCGTCAATAGTGATTTTGCCGGTACTTTTTATTTCTGCGACTTTTTGCTCGATTTCCTCATCCGTTAAGGTTAAGCCTATAGCTTTGGCATTATATGAAATACTATTTTCGTGGCGGAGATCTTCAAGAGCAGTCAGCTCAACGCCGTCTTTCTTATAGGTGTTGTTTTCGAGTATAAACTCTTGATCATTACTTCTATTGCTAAATAAGGTTTGTTTGTTACCTGTTGTAGCGTTAGCTTCAATGGTAGAATCTATAACAGTTACTGTATTATTTTCTGCCGATTCATACAAAACCAAGGTCGAGAAGTCGTTCCAACCCTCTGCATTATAGGTCTTATCATTGATACCTATGAGCTCACAATTGGTAAAGGTTACATGTACATCGGGAGACCACGACTGATATGCGCACCAGCCGGTTACTGCGGTCATTTTATCAACGTTAATGTCCATTGGACCGTTGTTGCTTGCAACGTTAATTGCGTACATATCTGCAATCACGGTTACGTTACTGAGATCCACTTCGCCGCCTTCGGTGTTGCCATAGAAAGAAATGCCTCTCTGTGCACCAGACGCATCAAGCGTTAGATCGGCAAGGTCTATATCAAGCTCTTCGGTGTTGCCGTCAAAGTTTAATATTCTTGTTGCTCCGGGAGCTACATTTATGGTGTGTCCGTTGCCGTTGATTTTTACTTTAGCCGGTGCACTAATGACTCCTGATGCAGTAATATCTTGAGTAAGTACAACAGGTTCACCGTTTTCGATTGCTTCTTCCAGCTGCGCAGGAGTGGAAACTACTGCAGGCTCTTCGCCGGGTTCAAAGCCGGTGAGAACTGCATAAGCCACTGATTCATCATTAAACGGAGCCTTTTGAATAGCTCTTGCGATAAATGTCAGTTCAACGGGGTCATTTAACATTCCATTTGAATCGGTAGTATCAGCATTTGTGATAGTCTTGTCATATGAAATTTTGTTGCCGTCAAGTACAGGATACTCTGCAAGTGCGCCGTCGTCACTCTGTGGAACTTCACGCCAAAGAATAGTTTTGTCGCCTTCGGTTTTGAGCACCTGCCAACCATCAGCCTTTTCCCATGTTACCAGCCCCTTAGATGTATCGGTTACCTCTACAAACAAATATGCGTCAACTGTTGTATCGAGTTTAACAACAGGGTCCTTTGCCTGAGAAGTTCCGGGAATGATTTTATAATCTGTTCCGGTGGTCTCAGTAAGTGTCAAATTTGTTGTCTTTGCGTTTTGAATTACATTTTTAAGCGGGGTTGCTGAAGTGTCAGCCTGATAATAAGCGAAGGTTCCGCCGCCGATGATCATGATTGCCGCTACTGCTGCTGCGCCTAAAGAGGTCGCAAGCTTCTTTTTGTTTTTGATTTTCATAGTTTATGACCTTTCTTTATATTTTTTATTTTTAGGGATAGCAAGACGAAAAGCCGTTCCCTTGTTTTTAATAATTTAAGCCTTGACAACTGTCCAGCTGCCGTCCGTGTTCTCATTAACCTTGTAGCCGTCTGCTACATATTCCTTGAACTTCTCCAGAGTCAAACCGGTATTTTTAAAGGTACCGCCTTTGATAATTAGCTCGGCCTTAGTGTTTGCTTCAGGCATATCCGGCCATTGATATACGTTAATTATACCGTCGATAGTACCGGTCATGCTCTCGTCGATGATACATACAGAACCCTGATCAAGATAATCAGAATTTGTCCAGTCCATAATATCGAGCGCAACTGCGCCTGCCGGTACAGTAATGTTGGTATTGCCCTTGATAGTGACACTGCCGTAGTTAGATGATACTGCGTAGCCGTTAGCCATTCTGTTACCGTTTGTAACGCCGTCTATGTTAACGTTTTCAAGAGTAAGATCAGCGTAGTTTTGAATCATTATTAATATGCTGTCGCTCGCGTCTTCGCCAATACCGATGGTTCCGTCCTTAAGGGTAACGGTAGCGCCCGGTAAGAACTGGAAGCACTGGGTCTGAGTACCCGCGGAGCCTGCAAGATTGTTACTTACCAAATAATCGTTGCCATTTAAGTCAACAGTTGCGGTATCGCCCTGTTTAACAACAACGCCCGGAGCGTCTTCGTCGTCAGCAGTGAGCACTACACTCTGTACCCCTGCATCAAGAGCATTTTTCATATCTTTGCCGTTTGTCAGAGTAGTCGGAATATTTGCATAAGCCTCTTGCTCATCTGCAAACGCATCCTTTTGAATAGCCTTTGCAATAAAGCTAAGCTTTACCTTGCCGTCGGGCATATCGGATTCTTCTAAAGCTGCACTGTAGCTGACCTTGTTATTTTTGAGAATAGGATATTCTTTCGGGTCATTAGCACCGACTGTACGGTAGTAAATATTGTCATATCCGTTGAGAAGCGTCCAGCCGTCGGCGATTTCATATGTAACCTTGCCTTCGGTCTCGTCTACAACTTCAACAAAGAGATAAGCGTCGATATCGTTGTCGATAACAGCCTTTGGATCCTTTGTCTGCTCGGTGCCGGGGATAATCTTGTACTGATTTGGAGTTTCTTCTACATCTACGGTTACCTTAGAAGGATCAAACTCATTGACCTTGGCGTCAGAAACGTCTTTGAGGTAGGAGATGGTGCCAGAAATCGCGATAACGATAACAGCAAGCGCTACTGCGAGAACGGAAAGTAAAATTCGGGTTCTTTTTGATGATTTCATGTTGTGTTTCCTTTCTTTTTATTTATTTTTTGTTTGTTTTTATTTTATTAGATACTGTCGATCTATAACAACGCAAGTATATTACGATACCAAAAGCAATAAGCAAAGCCAAAATACTGATAAACACTGACAAGGTCGCTTCGCCTGTTATGACGTTTGTGTTGCCGCTGTTGTCGGTTTTGCTCGGATTGGTGGAAGAATTTACCGTCTTAGAGGGTTTGGGAACAGTTGTACTCTGAGCGATGGTCGGCAAGACTGTGTTGTCCTCCGCTGCCTTTTGAGTCGGCTCTAAAGTTGCCGGTACTGTAGTCGGTTCGGTCGGCTCAGTATGCTCAGTCGGTTCAGTAGGCTCGGTTGGCTCGGTTGGCTCGGTCGGAACGGTAGGCTCAGTCGGAACGGTCGGCTCAGTCGGCTCGGTCGGCTCAGTCGGCTCGGTCGGCTCGGTTGTTGGTGAATAGGGATCTTCGGCAGCAAATGAGTTGACGACCTTATTTGACAGCGAGGTATAGTACGCTGAAGTTGAAATACCTGATATAGAAAACAGAACTACAGACAGCGCTGCCGTAAAAGTTATTATCAAAGCTTTTAACTTATATCTCTTCAAGGTCATCACCTCCGTTCGTTGTCGTTTTTCCAAAGTTTTGGTACTGATTAAAAAATTGTAGCTGCGTCTATATTAGGCAGATAATAATTTATGCTACATCTACGTAGTTTATCTGTACGGTATCTGCATAAGCAAACTGTGCAGCCGCCATATCAAACGCCTTGTTTTTGGCGATTACGTCAGCCTGAATAGCATAAGCCTGGGCGTTAATAAACTGTGTATTGTCAGTTTCTTTTATTTCATGAAGTCTGTCGAGGGTAAGATCCTCGCTGACTGTTACTTTGGTAAACACAGGGTCAAGAACAACGTCGGCGGTGGGAGCAGATACCTTTTTGTAATATACATAAAGGGTGTTGCCGTCAGCCTCAGCTACCTTGAGCCATTTGCTTGTATCAACGTTGATTGAAAAAACGTCCGAATACTTATTCTCAACGTTAACAAAAAGGTAAGAATTGATGGTGTTCTTCTTCACGGTAGGCGTGGGATCTTTGTCAAGCACTGAGCCCGGTACAAAATTGTATGTATTCTCCGTTACTCTTGGCCCTGACACTTTATGTCCGTCGGCGTCTACAGGCGACTCGTCGAGAACAATAGAAATATCTCCGCTCTCAAAGGTGTTAACCACCTTGTCGCTTGTGGAGAACAGCCAAGCAAGTGTGGGCGCTATCAAGAGCACCGCTACAAGAGCCACTGCTGCCGCAATGATTGTGTGTTTTCTGAGTTTTTGCATAAATGTTTCCTCCTCTGGAAATAAATATAAAATTTTCTTTAAAATATTCTGCGACAATGTCCGAATTGTCGATTTGTGTTGATTTTATACCAATAACGACGGTTTTGTCAATGGATTTTTGTATATTTCGTCAAAATATACACGATTTTATTGATTTTAAACAAATTTCGCATCTCGTTTTTGTGAGTATTTACAGATAAAAAATGACAAGCCGGTAAACCGGCTTGTCATTTTTGATGCATATAACCTGCATAATTATTCTGATTTTTGAATGTTATTGCGCTTTTTGCGTTTTCGCACCTGATCAAAAATTTCCCACACTATAGTAATTACGAGCAACCCGACGATAATTGCAATCATAAACGGACGGTTTTTCTCTGAAGAAACAAATGTAAACGCCTTACCGCCGGTCGGCAGTGAAAACATAACTCTGCCGATTGTGTTTTCCCATGATACCGGTTTAGCATCCTCAACGTTATTGTTGTCACCCTTAGTCGTAAAGGTGCGGTTTTCCTTATCAATCGAAACCACTCGGTGAGTAACGGTATCGCCGTCTTCGTTGAGCGTATATGTTATAGTGTCGCCGACTGCAATCGAAGCGGGATTCGTTCTTTGTACAAATACAATAGAATTGACAGGGTAGGTCGGCTCCATACTGGCGGTCCTGACGCTGTACACACTAAAGCCAAAAATTTTCAGCGCTACTAACCCAATCGCAATTATTGCAAATATTGTCAGCAAAAAAGTGACGATAAAGTTTACTGCCAACATAATCGGGCTTTCTTGCTCTTCGACGCCTTTATCCTTAGCCGAAGGAGAGTCCGCGATTTTTGAACTCTCCGGTTTTTTAGATTCATTCATAATCATCACCGCCTAAATTTATTACATGATATCTGTATCAAAAGCACAGAAACAAAATCCAATTAAATTCAGTTTTGCCAAAACGCTAACGCGGTTTTGACGCTTATTTAATACGCATTATACAATATTTCTTTGTTTGATGTCAATGTATAAGAAAGCTATCCTCGGCGAGTTTTTTAATCTAATTTGCCCATTAAATCGTAAAATAAAGCTCAGATCTAACTATATCTGGGTATCATTTATCATAATCGGTAAAAAAGTTCTTTAGCGCGGTTTCGTATGCTGTTTTATCTACATAGTAGCTCATCCCGTGATCGGCATAAGGAACTACTAATAAGCGCTTAGGCGCAATACAGGCGCGGTAATTTTCATAGGTCATGCTTATGGGCACAAGGTGATCGTCGGCGCCGTGGATAAATAAAACGGGAATTTTACACTGCTTCATAGCGGTAACGGTGGAATATTCGTCGTTGCTCATATTAATTTTTTGTTTCAAAAACTCGTTTCCCAGCGAGTCAAAAAGCTCGTAAGTAATATGGAAGTTTCCTTCTGTTACCTTTTTCCATATATCTTTGGCACAGGTAAAACCGCAGTCCGCGATAACCCCTCTTACATTAGACGGCAATTCAAAGCCGGTTGTCATCAAAACAGAAGTAGCTCCCATAGAAATACCGTATAAATATATAGGCAAATTCGGACTTATCTTTTGGTTTATAAATTTTATCCACTCAAGACAGTCATAGCGTTCAAGCATTCCAAATCCCATATATTCAGATTCGCTCTCATTTTGACCGCGCTGGCTGACAAAAAGTATGTTGCAGTCACTTTCGATCAGAAATTTAGAGACCAAACTAAAGTCGCGGCTCCAGCGTGAGCGCCAGCCGTGCATAGCGATAATAGTTCTGTCTGCATTTTCGCAACGATAAAGGTGTCCTACAAGCTTTATCCCGTCATAGGCTGTAATTTCAACAGTTTCGGTCGGAATATTTATGAGTTCTTTTTCAGCCTCTGCCAAAACATCAAGAACCTCCTGTCCAAAATAACGCGCCGCCATACGGCTTTTATATCCCTTCATTACCATTGGCTCTTCTTTGTTGACAGCTTCCTCAACAAGGCACTTTGCACCGGCATAAGCCGCGCCGACAACCCCTGCAACAGAGGTCAACGCAGCAGCCGTATAACCTAATATTTTAAAAATCTTTTTTGTTTTATCTTTCATAATAATTACCTTTCTGATATGGATTCTCTGCCCTCTCTGTCAAACCCTGTAATATCTTTGATAACCTCTCCGGCGATGATCAAGCCGACTACCGATGGGACAAAGGCGTTCGACGAAGGAATGTCGCGGCGAGATGTACATTTTCGAGCAGTATCTTTTGGGCATATGCAGTGTTTTTTACAGCTTATGTTCATATCTTCTATAGGGCGCAAGGGTTTTTCTTTTGAGTAAACCACTTTTAGCTTTTTTACAAAGCGTTTTTTGAGCTCATGCCGCATAACTTTTGCGAGCGGACATACGCTTGTTGAATAGATATCCGCTACCTCAAAAGCTGTTGGATCAACCTTGTTGCCTGCTGACATAGAAGAAATAATCGGCGTACCGGCAGCTTGAGCGTTGATTACAAGAGCAATTTTTCCGCTTACTGTATCTATTGCGTCTACTATGTAATCATACTTTGAAAAATCGAACTGATCCTCAGTATCCGGCAGATAAAAAACTTTGTGCGTTGTGACCTCACATTTAGGGTTGATATCTACTATACGTTCTTTGGCAACGTCTACCTTATATTTTCCGATTGAGCTGTGAGTAGCGTAGATTTGTCTGTTGATATTAGTAAGACACACGCGGTCGTCATCGATAAGATCGATTTTTCCGATACCGCTTCGAGAAAGCGCCTCTGCGGTGTAGCCGCCGACTCCTCCTATGCCAAAGATCGCTACATGAGCGTTGTATAATTTTTCCATAGCTTTGTATCCAAATAAAAGCTGTGTTCTGGAAAACTGATCAAGCATACTTATCTCCTCACATTTCCGATATCTGTTACTATTTCATAGCCTGCGCTTTTTACTCGCATTTCAAGACAACTCTTACATTGCGCAGACTCTTCTCCTGTACAGATTTTATTTTCATACAGTTCGTATTTTTTTCTGACCGATGTGGGAGAGAGATTCGGCATTACTACATTTGCTCCCGCCTTGAGGCCCGATTCCCTACCGAATTTATCTATCGTGCCCAGAGCTGTTGTAGATGGAATAAGAGCGTAAGGAAACATCAATCTGAGTATAGATATCATGCGCAAAGCAAGCTTGAAGCTTCCGTTTTCAAAACCGGAAAAAGGCGTTTGTTTGTGGGTAATATACGGCCCGATCCCGATCATATCGGGCTCAAGCTCTTGTAAAAATCGCAAATCGGCAATTAAATTTTCAACCGCCTGAAACGGCGAGCCTACCATAAAGCCTGAACCTACCTGATAACCGATTTTTTTCAAGTCAAACAAACAGCGCTTTCTGTTATCAAGGCTTAAAGGCTGTGGGTGAAGCTTGCGGTAGTGGGCGTTGTCGGCGGTTTCGTGCCTTAGAAGATAGCGGTTTGCGCCGCTGTCGAAATATCGTTTATAGCTTTCATAAGATTTTTCGCCTATTGACAAAGTGATTGCGCAGTCAAAAAAACGGGCTCGAATGCTCGATACGATATCGCAGATTATATCATCGCCAAAGTAAGGATCCTCGCCACCTTGAAGCACAAAGGTGCGGTAACCGAGCGTGTATCCTTCTTCACAGCAGGAAAGGATCTGATCTTTGCTCAGGCGATATCGACTTGCTTTTAAATTTGAACGGCGAATTCCGCAATAATAGCAGTCGTTTTTACAGTAGTTGGTAAATTCTATCAGTCCGCGGATATAAACCTTGTTGCCATAGTGCTCGCGCCTGACTTTATCAGCAGCAGCGTAAAGCTCATTATCATATTTGTCGGTATTTAATATTTTTAATAGTTCATCATCAGATAAATCACAGGTCTTTGTCAGTTTTTCTATTAAAGTTTCAGACATTTTTCCTCCGAAATTTACGCTTATTATAAAAAGTTAAACATGTAAATATTATAAACTGTACAGCTTTATTTTACACTGAAAAAATTTAAAGTCAATTAAAACAACAGGATAATTGAAAAACTCGATTTTAAATCGTGATATTTAAGTTGTAATTTTTAAAATTTAGTTGCCGATATCAACAGCTTATGGTATAATTCACAACATACAGGAAAGGTGATATTATGAAAAAATTTTCTTTACTATTAACTGTATTTTTTATAATGATAGCGACAGTAGGCTGTAACGGCAAAACAAAGGGAAGTGAAGTTATGCAGGATTTTTATGTAAGAACAAACTACGATAAAGACAGTATGACTGCAAATTTTCTCAGCACTGAAAATGACAGCACCTTATCTGTAGAAATGGAAAAAATCGCTGAAAACGATGAATATACTACATATAAAACAAAGGCAGACCCCGACAAGTTTGACCGTGTTTATCTGACTCGAGGAAAAGATAATAATACGATACAACTTGCATTTAATAAATTCGTCAGCGGATATCATATATCAGAGCTCGGCGTTATGCCGTTTGTATATGACGAGGATGAAGAAAAAATAAATTTCAAACGCATTACTCTTAAATATAAAGACGACGATAAGGATATCCTCGTATGGACTCCCGAAAACTATGATAAAAATGACAAGGATACTAAATACAGCGTTATCTATATGACAGACGGACAAAATCTTTTTGTTGATTCCGCTACCTCATACGGTTGCTGGGGCGTAGCTCAAAGCGTTAAAAGCATGATGGCTCAAAGCGATAACAAATGTATCATTGTAGGGATTGATACTTATGCCAACCGTGACGCGGATCTGACTCCTAACATAGGCGAGCTTGCTATAGCCAGTGAGAATTATGCCGACGGAAAAGGTATAGATTTTTCAAACTTTGTATATGAAACCGTTGTGCCTTACATAGAAGAAAACTACAATGTATATACAGATCGCAATCACACTCATCTGTGCGGAAGCTCCTCCGGCGGGCTTGAGGTTTTTTACATCGGAATGGAACATCCTGATAAATTCGGTTCAATTGGAGCGCTGTCTCCGGCGTTTGGACTGTTTACCGAAGATACATGGAAAAATTATTTGAAAGGTATTGCTGTTACTGAAAGCAGCCCGTTTATATACATATATTGCGGAAACAACGACGAGTTAGAGCAGTTTTTATGTATTGATGCAATGGGCATGAATGACTATCTAAAGGAAATCGGATATTCAAAAGAAAAGATTGTGACTAAAATACATGAAGAAGGCATTCATAACGAAATATATTGGCGAGCGATATTTCCGGACTTTCTAAAATATGCCTTTGATGAATAATATATAATGATTAATATAAAACCACCAATGAAATGTTGGTGGTTTTGCAAAAGCCTGCAATTCTATGTGGATTATTTATAAATCCTTTTATAACGCAAGCTACAATATTTTTTATTAGCGCATATAAGCATATATTTGAGGTGATAAATTTACATGAAAATGGACGAAATTATTTCAGCCATTGACAGTTTTGTATGGGGCTGGGTTCTTATTATTCTGATTCTTGCCGTCGGTGCATATTTAACCGTACGAAGCGGTTTAATACAGGTTTTACATTTGGGTAAAGCTCTGAAATTTATGGTAAAAAACGAAGAAGACGGAGTAGGCGAGGTTACCTCATTCGGCGCTTTGTGTACAGCGTTGTCAGCAACCATAGGTACCGGTAATATAGTAGGAGTTGCTACCGCTATTTGTGCAGGCGGTCCGGGAGCTTTATTGTGGATACTCATAGCTGCGTTTTTCGGAATGGCAACAAAGTACGCGGAAGGACTGCTTGCTGTTAAATTCAGAGTTGACAAAGGCAACGGCCATTTTCTGGGCGGCCCCTTTTATTACATAGAAAACGGTTTGGGAAAACGTTTCAAATGGCTTGCAAAACTATTTGCGCTGTTTGGCACGCTCGCCGGAATTATGGGCATTGGTACTATAACTCAAATCAACGGAATAACAACAGCGGCAGAAGAATTTTTTGATCCGAACAAATCAGGCGTCGCGTTTACATTTTTATCTAAAGACTATACATGGGCAACCGTTATCAGCGGAATGCTTGTGACCCTTTGTGCGGCGCTTGTTATAATCGGCGGAATCAAGCGTATTGCAAGAGTTTCCGAAATTATTGTTCCGTTTATGGCAATCACTTATGTTTTGTTCGTAATGATAATTTTGATTTGTAATATAAAAGCGATACCGTCAGCCGTTATTCTTATTGTTAAGAGTGCATTTAATGTTAATGCTGTCGGCGGAGCGATTGTAGGACTTACGCTCAAAATCGCGATACAAAAAGGAATAGGACGAGGCGTTTTTTCAAACGAGGCGGGTTTAGGTTCTGCACCGATCGCCGCAGCTGCGGCCAAAACAAAAGAGCCCGTGCGCCAGGGCCTGGTTACCATGACGGGAACTTTTATTGATACTATTGTTATTTGTACAATGACGGGACTGTCTATTGTTTTAACGGGAGCGTGGAACCCTGATATCACTAACGCAAAACTTGAGGGAGTAGAGGTTACTACATACGCCTGGCAGCATGGACTGCCGTTTAATGAGAGGTTATCCTCGTTTATACTTATGATGTGCCTTGTGTTTTTTGCTTTTACAACAATTCTTGGATGGAATTACTATTCGGAAAAATGCCTTGAGTATTTATCAAACGGAAATAAAAAGGCGATAAAAGTTTTTCGCTGGCTGTATATTCTTGCGGTGTTTATAGGACCGTATCTCACGGTTTCGGCTGTTTGGGGGCTGGCGGATATTTTCAACGGACTCATGGCTTTTCCAAACCTTGTAGCGCTGTTCTTGCTCGCAGGCGTTGTGTCAAAAGAGACAAAAGAGTACTTCAGGCTCAATAAGCATAAATTGTCGTAAAAACATAAAATGATTTTTAGAATCAGGTAAAAATACAGGCTGTTTATAAGCTAGATCAAAAGGAGAAATTAACGTGTCTTATATTAAATCAATAATAAAAAAACTTCCTGAAATGGAATTTTTACAACCTGCAACCGAACAGCAAATTAAAAGCGCAGAAGAGAAGCTGGGGTTAAGATTTGCAGAGGAATACAGAGAATACCTTTCTTTTTTTGGGATGGCATGGTCTGATATTATCGCAATTTCAGGGATATGCGACGATGAAGATTATGAGGTTGTCGCCTTGACTGATAAACTGAAAAAAGTATATTTAGGCATTCCGTCAGATTTTTATGTAATAGAAGATGTGGGTGTAGACGGATTGGTTATTTGGCAAAGCAGTACAGGAGAAATATATCAGTCAATACCAAACAGTAACCCTGTTAAAATATTTGACAGCCTTTCTGATTTTTTAATATATCAGATGAAGGATTGACAAACCGAATAACAAAATTTTTCAAAAAATATTATCTAAATAGGTAATAATCTAATCAAGAGGTGACTATGCACGATATATGGAATCCGTGGCACGGCTGCAAAAAGTGCAGCGAAGGCTGTCAAAATTGCTATATGTACTTTCTTGATGAACAGCGAGGAAAAAACGGAGCGGATATATACAAAACCAAAGCCGGATTTCGCTATCCGCTTTCAAAGGACAGATACGGAAATTATAAGGTAAAAAGCGGAGAACAGCTTCGTGTGTGTATGACCTCGGATTTTTTCCTGGAGGAAGCGGACAAGTGGCGAGATGAAGCGTGGGGCATTATTCGGCAACGTCCCGACGTTATATTTTTTCTGTTGACAAAGCGCCCACAGCGAGTTCGTGATTCTTTGCCATATGATTGGGGCGACGGCTGGGAGAATGTATTTTTCAATGTCAGTTGCGAAAATCAAAAACGGGCAGATGAACGCATTCCGATATTATTGTCGCTGCCCTTCAAGCACAAGGGCATTATGTGCGCGCCCTTTATCGGCGAAATAAGCATCAAAGAATATCTCAAAAGCGGACAGCTCGAACAGGTGATTTGCGACGGCGAAAACTATTCGGGAGCGCGTCCGTGTCATTGTGAGTGGGTAAAAAAGCTTCATGACGAGTGTAAAGAATACAACGTCACCTTTGCGTTTGTTGGCACAGGCAGACGCTTTGTAAAAAACGGCAAGCTCTATCAAATTGAAGGCAACTCTGTACAGGCAAATCAAGCCTACAAATCCGGACTTAGCTTCAAGGGCAAACCGATTGATTTTAAGCTTTGTAATCTTCTCGGTATGCCGATATCAAACGACAGGCGCTACACCCCATATTTTGGAGACAAATGCAAAACCTGCGGTATGAAAATCATCTGCAACGGTTGCACCCGATGCGGAAAATGTGTGAAGCCCTAACATCAAAGTCTATAGGAGCATTTTTAATAAGCTTTTGATACACTAAACACTAAAACTATCTCCAAACAGATATTTCGATAACTAAGACATTGCTGCGTTGAATTCTAAATTACATAAAAGCAGTCCAAAAGGGCTGTTTTTTATTTTTCAACCTATAATTGCTGATATTATAAACGGTTTAAATAAAACTAAAACGCAATTACAACTTTATATTGTATCAGATACAAATTTTCGCTCATTTTAAAAAATACTGAGAGAGAAACAGCTTTCCGGCAGCTTTATAAATACTTTTATGCTTTGCAGTTTCTATAAAATATTCGATGTGTTTAAATTTTATACTACCACATCTTAAGAAGTTTATATCATAAGTTTAAATTGTGACATCCTTTTTCAAAAAACAATAGACAAAAAACAATAAACAATAAATAATAAAAGCAGGTGATAATAATGACACAAACAGAAAGAAGATATTATTTGATTCAAACGTTGCTCTTAGAGCGCAGGGAAAGTATAGAAATACCAACAGATGAGTATAATCAAAAGCGACTTCTACGTTCGCTTTTCAATATTCGTATGCCTAAAGCTATCGGTGAAGATTTTTTAAAAATCCAAGATGAATATTTGCAGGAAGAAACGCGAAAAAAAGGTATCACAAATATTAACAGTTTAGATGCAGTTCAAAAGGACATCTATCTTTGGCAAGGCGATATTACTACGATCAAATGCGATGCGATTGTAAACGCTGCCAACAGTCAAATGCTCGGTTGCTTCTCTCCCTGCCACGGCTGTATCGACAACGCGATACATACCTTTTCCGGCATTCAACTGCGCAAAACTTGCAACGAGATTATGCAAAAACAAGGATATGATGAACCTACAGGAGGAGCTAAAATTACGCCAGCCTATAATCTTCCGTGTAAATATGTGATTCATACCGTGGGGCCTATTGTCAGCGACAGCCTTACCAAAGAGGATTGTGAGAATTTAAAAAGCTGTTATCTCTCCTGTTTGAAACTGGCAGAAAAAAATAAAGTTAACAGTATTGCTTTGTGCTGTATCAGCACAGGCGTTTTTGGCTTCCCCCAGAAAGAAGCGGCAGAAATTGCGGTAAAAACTATATTAAAATATAAATATGAATACAACAGTAATATAAAAGTGATTTTCAATGTTTTTAAGAACAGCGATTTAGAAATCTATCGAGAGGTGATGAAACGTGAAGGAATATTTTGATTGTTTGCCAAACGGATATCAGGAAACTATTGAAAAAGGGCTTCGTTCAATACGGGATTTCAGCAAAACCTCATATGGAATCGGGACAAAATCCGAACAATTTGCAAGGCTGAAAAATGAGCTTTCTAACGCAGATGCAATTGTCATCGGCGCAGGTGCAGGACTATCCACTTCAGCAGGATTTACATATTCCGGCGAACGTTTTGATAAATACTTTTTTGATTTTAAGCAGCGTTTTAAGATAACCGATATGTATTCAGGTGGATTCTATCCTTTTCCTAATGCCGAAACACGCTGGGCATGGTGGGCAAGGCACATTTATTACAATCGTTATATCGACCCTTCAAAGCCTGTATATCACGAATTGCTTAAGCTTGTAAAGAACAAGAATTATTTTATCGTTACAACCAATGTTGACCATCAATTCCAACGAACCGGCTTTGACAAAAGCAGATTATTCTATACACAGGGCGACTATGGATTGTTTCAAAATACAAACCTGCAAAAAAACTATGACAACGAAGATTGGGTTTATCAGGCTATGTCAGCCCAAGGCTTTGTCAAAGATAAAAATGGGATATTTCAAGTTCCGCAAGACAAAAATATTCAAATGCAAATTCCAACCGTGCTCATTCCCAAATGTCCTGATGACGGAAGTGATGTAGCGATGAATCTCAGAAGTGACGATTCATTTGTTGAGGATGAGGGTTGGCACAGAGCATCGGCAGCATATGCCACCTTCCTCAAGAAGCACGAAAACGACCATGTTCTTTATTTAGAACTCGGTGTTGGCGGAAATACGCCTGTCATAATCAAATATCCTTTCTGGAATATGACGTTAGCAAATGAAAAAGCTGTATATGCCTGCTTGAATTTTGAAGAAGCATTTTGTCCTATTGAGATAGAAGAACGAGCTGTGTGTATCAGCGGAGATGCTGCTGAAATAATACACGCTTTGAATGGATAAATTCATGCAGCATTTGTTACAAATGAGATGGTCATATAATGAATAATGCAGCTTATTATTTGAGATATATAGTTGATAATATTCACAGAACGATTGTTGCAACCGTAGATAATAACGGTTTACCTGTCACTTGTGCTATTGATATGATGGACACGGACGAAGACAGTCTGTACTTTCTCACTGCAAAAGGCAAAAATTTTTATGACAGACTTATTAAAAGAAAATTCCTTGCCTTTACCGCTATGAAAGGCGAGGATACAATGACAAGCACTGCGGTTTCTGTTAGAGGGAAAGTACGTGAATTAGGTTTTGATAGAATTCCTGAGTTATTTAATAAAAATCCGTATATGAATGAAATATATCAAACACAGAAAAGTCGTCACGCTTTAACCGTATTTCAAATTTATGAGGGCAGCGGCGAGTGGTTCGATCTTAGCAAAAAGCCAATTGAACGTATGAGCTTTACTTTTGGAAAATTTGAAAGCTGTAAAGCTGAATCAGGCTATTATATAAACGACAACTGTATCGGTTGCAAAAGCTGCCTTGAGGTCTGTCCGCAAGACTGTATCAACTTAACTCAACCGCCTGCTGTAATCAACAGCCAAAACTGTTTGCACTGCGGAAACTGTTTTTCAATATGCCCTGTCAAAGCAATAATCAAGCTATAGTATAAAGCATTTTAACGATGTGCTTTCACAATTTTCGGCGGAGTTTTAGTGGAACTGTTCTAGAAAACACTATTTGTCACTCAAAAACAAGAAAAAGAAAATTCCTCGGAAACGGCTTAGATAAGCCATTTCTGAGGATCGGATTTGGCAGGGGCAGAAGGACTCGAACCCTCGGCACGCGGTTTTGGAGCGGCTCTGACATATTACAGCTCCATACCAAGTGGTGCTTTTTGTGAATAGTAGACAATAATTGCTCTGCCGCATTTGTTAATAGTTACAACATATTTCAGTTGTTTTCAGTTTCATCTGAGTTTTTTATTGTTTTTTGCCGCCATAAATGGTGGAAACATAACCGACCAATAATCATCTATTTAAGTATCCAGCCAAGTGTATTGTATTCTTATTATATACTGTAATAATTTACTTGTCCATAGTTTAAGGAGAGATGATTATGAATAAAAATCAGAAAACTCTGTCTGATTACCCCGATGTTATATCACCAGAGGAAATAAAAGAAATACTCCGAATTAGCATAAGTGGTGTATATCATTTGCTTCAAGAAGGAACAATAAAGTCTATCAGAGTTGGAAAAAGATACATCATACCAAAGCAAAGCATTATAGATTTTCTTAGTCTGGAATAAGCAAATATTGATCGCAGCCTTTTTTTATTTTTGCTTTTGTCGTACAATGATCATAGAAAGGAATGACGAATATGAAATTGCCTGATTATCATTTGTACTTAACCGATGATGAATATAGCCAAGTTATCCATTGCCTTGTGGAACTAAAAAACAAAATGATGGAACAAGGACGATATACTGATGTTATAGACGAGGTTTTACTTAAGTTTAGTAAAGCCAAGAAAAAGAAAATGAAAATATCTTATAGATAAGCTTCCAATTTCCGAGCCTACCTACTCTATTTGAGTGGGTAGGCTTATTTTTTTTGAATTTTTAAAATTTTTTTGAAATCAGTGGTCATATTTTTGCTTGTTTTTTTGCATTAAGGGTGAAAGGGTTAATTCCGAGCAATCGGAAAAGACCTTTTCACGAAC
Organism: Ruminococcaceae bacterium UBA2719; assembly: GCA_002353935.1. GTDB lineage: Bacteria > Bacillota > Clostridia > Oscillospirales > Acutalibacteraceae > Ruminococcoides. The sequence continues at coordinate 47,716 of DEKP01000030.1, forward strand.
TTTGACAACTGAATATCATTTCTTCAAGTACGTTACTTGTGTAAGCAGAAATGCAAAGCTATTTCAGCGGTACGCCACGACCTCCTTTCAGGAGCGAGCGCTAATTCCGTCTGTGAGTATCGGGCTGCTCCCGATATGGCGACAACCTACACAAGCGATAATGATACTTCTCTACGGAGCTGGCGGAGAACCCGGCAGAGGTGAGATTCCTATGAGCCTGATAGCAGTCAGGCGCTTGAAGAACTTCCCATATAGATTTATCTATCCGCTGGGGTGTCGAGGACAAATAAGCGGAAAAGTTACATAGCTGTTTTTGCAGGACAGCTATAAAACTATTTGAAAGGAGGAAAACGAATGCCAAACTGCAAAACTATTGCTATTTGCAATCAGAAGGGCGG
>DEKP01000042.1 GCA_002353935.1 Ruminococcaceae bacterium UBA2719
AAAATTATCTTCTTTTCCGAGACGAACCATATGAGAAGGATCAACTCCAATTTCTTTTGTCCATATATCGTACGCTTCGTCGTCATCTAAATAGACAGAAACATACAGCTTGTCCTCCGGTATTTCAATCACTTTTGTAAAAAATTCCCATGCCCAAGCCGTTGCTTCATGCTTAAAATAATCACCAAAAGAAAAATTTCCCAACATCTCAAAAAATGTACCATGGCGAGCAGTTATTCCAACCCTCTCTATATCAGGAGTACGAATACATTTTTGGCAGGTAGTAACCCTTGTTCGCGGCGGAATTACTTCTCCGGTAAAATATTTTTTCATAGGCGCCATTCCGCTGTTTATTAGCAAAAGAGAGTTATCGTCCTTCGGTATCAGCGGAAAACTCTCAAGACGCAAATGTCCCTTACTCTCCATAAATGATAGGAATTTTTCACGTAATTCATTCAAGCCTGTATATTGCATAGATATACCTCCGTTTATATTGTACAGTTTTTATATTATTTTAAATTGTGTGTTAAAAAACAAAAAGCCTGCCCCAAATATGGGACAGGCAAATCCTGCGGTACCACCCAAATTGACAGATAAAACATTATATAACTATAATTTTTCCATCTGCCCTCTTGATAATTCTTTAACGCAGAAAATACGCCGCACTTTCATACAGAGCTCAGGGGTAGCTAAAAAGCACAACTCTAAGGTTTTTTCACCAAACAACCTCTCTCTAAAAAAGTTATTGCAATTTTCGTCCCTTCAACGCCAAAAACATATATAATTATATTACTCAGATCAAACTATGTCAATATTTTTCTTTCTTATAACCGATCCGACAGGAATTTTCACTTTACTGTGAAGATAAAGTCGCTGCATAGGATGGGGAGCTGACTCGACTTTGTTTCCGCCTTCGTCTTCCATAGCTTCGACCGTTATCAAAAACGATCTTCCATCTGGAGGCAGAACGTCCAGCGTGTCTCCTACAAAAAACTTATTACGCTGAGTTATCACCGCGCCGTCTTCTAATTCATCAACGCTTACAGCTACTTGGTTATAGCGTCTTATATAACCGCCGTTTGTCGTTTCCTGTCCCGGCTCATTGCCAAAGAAAAATCCTGTATTATAGGCTCTGTGACTGATTTTGTCACATTCCTCAACTATCCAATCACTAACTTTATAATCTTTGTTCATTTCGTTTTCAAAGTATTCGTCTATCGCATTTCGGTAAGCGTTTGTTGTAACAGCTGTATAATACGCAGACTTTGCTCTTCCCTCTATCTTAAAGCTGGAAATTCCTGCTTTGCACAGTTCTTTTATATGTTCTATCATGCACAAGTCGCGCGAATTATAGAGAAACGTTCCTTTATCGTTTTCTTCAACCGGAAAAAATTGCCCATCTCGGTTTTCTTCATAAAGGTGATACTTCCATCTGCACGGCTGAGCACAATCTCCGCGGTTAGCGTCTCTGCCTGTCAGATAACTTGATATCAGACATCTTCCCGAAAACGAAACGCACATTGCGCCGTGAACAAAACATTCTATCTCTAATTCTTTAGGTATTTTTGCCCGAATCTCGGCAATTTCATTTAAAGAAAGCTCTCTTGCAAGTACAACACGGGAAGCACCCATATTATACCACGCCTTAGCGCTCTCAAAATTCACTATTCCGCCCTGCGTTGATATATGCCGTTCTACATCAGGAGCATGCTTTTTTGCAAGCTCAAAAACACCTAGATCAGCTATTATAAACGCATCTACTCCACTCTCGGCGCAGACTTCAAGAAAGTGCGGAAGTGATAAAACATCCGCATTTCTGGGTAACGTATTGCAAGTCAAATATACTTTACGATTATTAGAATGGGCAAATTCGCAAGCGAATTTTAATTCTTCTGCGGAAAAATTTTTAGAAGCAGTACGCATACCATAGTCTTTTCCGGCTAGATAAACTGCATCAGCACCGAAATTTAACGCAGAATAAAAAGATTCCATATCACCGCACGGTGACAAAAGTTCGGGCTTAATCATCATCTGACTTAATTATAGACAAATAATAGTTATGGTCGTTTATATTATTTGAATAATAAGGAGTTGAACCGTTTTCTGCACTGTCGTGGCAGAAAAACAGATAATCGGTATCATAAGGGCTGATCGCCGCTTTGATTGCCTCCAAACTCGGGTTACATATAGGACCCGCAGGCAATCCATCAAAATCATTCGTATTATACTTTGATTCATAGCTTCCCCTTATACTTTCGGGAACATCCTTATATTCACGGTAAGGATAATAAACCGTACAGTCGCAGTTAAGCTTAGAAACGCCAGACTCCGCCCCGTGCTCCAAACGGTTGTGAAGAATAGATGAAATATTATACATATCCTCGTTATTAGCTGCTTCTGCCTGAATAATAGAAGCTATTGTCAAAATTTCATCCATGGAATAGTCTGTTTTTTCAATTTCTTGTTGAAGAGTAGATTTTTTGGAGTTGCCAAAATATTTGGCTTTTTTAGATACAACTTTTGATTCAAAGTTATCAAGAAATTTATCTAAGGTAAGCTTGGGGTCTTCATTAAGATAAAAATAATAGGTATCAGGAAACAAATATCCTTCCAGTTTATAATAACGCTTGTCCGCATTTTTTATATCTTTAAGGAAGGTATAATCTTCATCAAACTGGTCTGAATTGCACGCGTCAAGAAATTTTTGAATATCATCAGTTACTCCCTTTTCATGAAGCAAAGATGCAATTTCAAGTATATTCATACCCTCTGTGATTTGTACGGTAACTATATCGGTACGATTATTATTGCTCTGCAAAAAGTTAATTATCGCCTCATAGTCTTTATTTGTTTCTATTTCAAAATCGCCTTTATGAAAGCCGCTTTTGCTTGAGGTCAAATTAGCATACATAACAAAATATTTTGATTTATTAATAATATCGTTTTCCTGCAATATATCCCCTATTTGTTCAATTGTGGGATCTGCAGGTATACTTATTGATACCTTTTTAGGATTTTCTTCTCTGTTGATAGCCAGCATATCATTTATGCCCACCATCAAAAACTGTGCTAGAACCACACCTATAAATGCCACCATTATAATCCATACCCATTTAAAAATGCGGCGGTTGCGTTTCGCTTTATGTTTTTCTATGCGTTTTTCTTCCTTACGCTGTTGTTTTAGCGCCTTTTGAGAATCTTTTTCTATCTTTTTCTTGGTATCGCTGTCGGAAAAAGAATTAATCTCGTTATTTTTTTTGCGGCGCTTAAGAGAAGAGTTGTCTTTAGAATAAGCGGTACGGGTAGGCGAATCTAAATCCATACTATCAAAGCTTGAATAGTTTATACCTGCATAAGGCTTTTTTGTTCCGTCAGTATCATATTCACCGCGAATCGCATTGTGGTCATATGAGCGTTTAAACTCATCCATCTTCTTTTTTCTTGTTGATTCAATCGAATCGTCGGAATAATTATTCTTCTGTGAAAAATCACTCATAATTATCCTCCTTTACAACTTGTATTGCTTTTATCTATAGCTATGCTTGATTATCAATAATGTGTCTTAAAAATTTATCGGTAACTACAGCATTAACAGGAATGTCAAATTCATTGTGCTCCATCTGAGGTATTATGCTGTCGCTGTAACACAACGTACATATATTTCCTTCAAAATTTTGTAAAAATCGGTCGTAATATCCCTTGCCAAAGCCCAAACGATATCCCTGCATATCACAACAAAGACATGGCGCAACACACAGGGCAGCTGAAAAATCAGTTAATTTCTTGCAATGCTTTTTAGGCTCAAATATATTAAAAGAACCTTTTTCAAGATCATCAAGAGAATTAATAATGTAAAAACTTATTTCGCCGCTTGTTTCGCATTTAGGAAGCGCTACTTGCTTTTTGTTTAGCAGCGCTAAATTTATTATGCCCATAGTATCTATCTCAAAATCACGAGAGCAGTAAATAAGTATAGTCTCGCATTTTCTATATTCATCGCTGATAAGCAACCGGCTCTGGATTTCTAAATCCAACTCTGTTTTTTCATCGATATTTTGCAAAAGTTCTTTTCGTTTTTGAGTATAATACTCACGCATATACTTTTTATCCGTGTTTTGAGGAATATGGTTTAAAGAATTCATAATTTTTACCTAAACTGTATCTGCATAGCAGCAGCAACATCCAAAGCCGCAGCTTTTGAAAGAACTTTTTCAATGATTGCAAATGCAAATTCGTTAGCGCAACCGGGGCCTTTTGCTGTTATAAAATTTCCATCTACAACAACACTATCCTTGCTGACATTAGCATTTAAAAGCTCCGTTTCAAAGCCCGGATAACAAGTTGCGCTTTTACCCGATAACACTCCCATTCTGCCCAAAAGCGAGGGGGCTGCACAAATAGCGCAAACCGGTAAATCGCGCCCTATACAGTAATTTGCAGCAGCTTTGATAATCTCAACTTTGTCAAGATTAGAAACTCCTGGCATGCCGCCTGGTAGAATGATTCCGGTTATGCTGGTATCAATCTTAAAATTTTCAACAGTCATATCAGCCCTAATCTGTATTTCATGAGCACCAAGCGCGCAGTCTCCTTTAACTGACACGGTTTTCACTTCTATACCGGCACGGCGTAAAATATCTATCGTAGACACAGCCTCTATCTCTTCAAAGCCATCAGCTAAAAAGCAGTAAAACATATCTTCCTCCGAGTATTATAAATCTATTTCTAATTTACTTTTTATTTTTTCTAAAATATCTTTACATATATCTTCCTTATTTCTGATTGAAACATCATCTGAGCAATTGATAATATTCCACCCTAATTTTTCAATAGCATATATTGCGCTATTGCGACATTGCAAAAGATATTTGAAATTTTTTTCATGTATATCTTTTTTGCTTTCGTCGCCCTTATATCTTGAAAGCAAAAGCTTTTGACTGATATCCGGATCGACATCCAAAAATATAACTAAATCAGGTTTCGGAAGTAATAATTTATTATATTCAAAGTCATACAGCCAGTCGATAAACTCATCATACTCATCTGTATCAAGCTTTGACATTTGATAAACAATATTAGATGTAGTATATCTGTCTGCTATTATGAAATCGCTGTTCTCATAAATAGTTTTCCATGTTTTTATGTATGAAGCTACTCGGTCAGCAGAATAAAATGATGAAGCAGCATAAGCGTTTACAGCGTTCGCGTCGGCACCAAGCTCACCGTTTAAGTACATCTTAACCAAAGTGGATGTTTTCTCTTTATAATCCGGAAAAGTAAGTTTGGCTGTTTTATATCCTTTATCATTTAAACATGAACACACAAGTTCGCTTTGAGTAGCTTTGCCCGAACCGTCTAACCCCTCAATTACGATAAGTTTACTTGCCATATTTTTTTCTTACCTCCTGCGCTTTGCCGCATGACATTTTTCCTTCGGCACAAGCTCCTCTTACGCACGAAGGTCCAGAATCTTTAAATAATGTAGGGGCAACTTCTTTGACAAGCATGAGCATTTGATACGCTACTTCTCTTATTTCCCACTGAGCGCGGTTACAGCAGCGAATTGCAAAAAAATTGTTAAGCGAGCGGGCGTTAAATGTGCAAACCAATTTAGTGGTGCACGCATTAGGAAGTATAAAGCGTGCATCTTCGTTTGCTTTTTTTATAAAAGCCGAATATGAGGCTTTGTTTTCATTTTTCAACTGTTCTAAAACTTCTTCATCTGTTCCCGATAATGTTTTATCATAATCTCTTGCATATTGCGCAGCAAGAGCATCTCTGATTTGTGTGTAAGCCTTGGTCTGTAAAGATATCAGTTCGTCATACGCTTTGTGCGCCTTGGCGTTTTTTTCAATTTCAGGAGGCGTAACGTATTCAAACTTATTACCGTCAACATAACGCTGCGACTGCTGAGAATAAGAAGCAATACGGTGACGTACAAGTTGATGAGAACAAGCGCGGGATATTCCCTCTATGCCGAAAGTAAAACAAACATGCTCTGTAGGACTTGCATGACCAAGTCCGTTTAACATCTCAAGAAAAGCTGTAGTTTTTTCTTCATCTAAACCTGATTTAATATCATCTATATCCGAAGCACTGTAGCACAACTTTGCTGCCATGGCTATCGTTTTTTCAGGATTTGGAGTGTGATTTAACAATGTTACTTTAATCGACATATTTATCCCTTTCTATCCTTTTTCTGTAAAAAACATATACTTACCAGCTTACAATTAAATGTATTATATCACAAGATATATATGTATTCAATAAATTTATAAATATTTTTTATTAGTTGTGTAAAAAGCAAATTTTTTCATATATAAGCTATAAAATTTCACAAAAATAAGCGGCTTTTTATGCCGCTTAAAATAATAATTTATTATTTACAAAATTAAAAATCCGCTGATTAACGCTGCCGCAGAACATGACAAAGCAACAACGATTAAAGGTAAGTCAAAATATGCCAAAACAATCGCCACCACTGTACCTATAACCGAAGTATAAATATTTCCCGTAGTATAAAAAACTGCCGGAAATGTCATAGCAGAAAGCACCGCATATGGTAAATAATAAAGGACACTCTTTATAAAATTCGATCTGATTTTACGTCTAAAAAACACAAAAGGCATCATACGTATAAGATAGGTAACTAATGCCATAACTAAGATATATATCGCTATGCTCATTCTTTCTCCTCCTCTTTGATTGGAAACAACCATGCGCACAAAAGAGAAGAAACCAAAGCGCAAATTATAACAACAAAACCAAAAGAAATTGCCGGAAATACATAATAAAAAAGTACACTTAAAGACGCAGAAAATATAACATTCAGCAAAACCTTAAAATTTCGTTTTGCCGGCGGAATGATTATAGCAATAAACATTCCGTAAAGCATAAGTCCCATAGCACTGCAAACAGATTGTGGCATAAGATCTCCCGCTACCGCGCCCAAAAGAGTTCCGCTTGTCCATCCTATAAACGGAGTAACTATCAATCCATACATATAAGATGCAGAAATCGGCTCTGATCTTGATATTGCTACAGCAAAAATCTCATCAGTTATTCCAAAGGATAAAATAATTCTATGTAATGTTGTAAATGAATCATCCAAATGCTGTGAAAGCGAAAATCCCATCAGAGCATAGCGTAAATTTATGACAAACTGGCATAAAGCCATTTCAATAATAGATCCGCCCGCAGCTATTATAGAAAGTCCGGCAACCTGACCGGCTGACGTTAAATTCGTTGCGGATATACCTACTGCCTGAAAAACGCTGAGCCCCATCTTTACCGAAAGTATGCCAAAACCGAAAGAAACGGAAAAATATCCCAGCATTATCGGTATACCGTTGCGCATTCCCCTAATAAAACTAGACTTCATAGAAAACCTCTGTAATCACTTTGTCTCTCTATGCGATTTTAGCACAATAAGTTTAATTTATCAAATCTATTTTTTCTTGACATAAGTTTTATGATAAGGTAGAATAATCAAAGCAACCGAAAATACACGATACTCAAATTATGCACATGTTTTCGTGTTATTCCTTACATCTAATTTGAAATGTTGCCTTAAAACATAAATGTTTCCGTAGCTCAGCTGGATAGAGCGACCGCCTCCTAAGCGGTAGGTCGGGTGTTCGAATCACCTCGGGAACGCCACTTTGTCGCAAACGTTCATTCGTTTGCGGCATTTTTCTTGAGAAAAATTACGCAAATACGCTTTCTTACTTCTTCTTTCTCCACTGCGATTGTTCCACGTTGGGAAACTCTGTTATATTATTTTTATTACATTTCATCAAAGCTATTTGTTATACAACAAACCGGCGGCCAAACAAACGGTCGCCGGCTTAAATTTTTCGTATTGTTGCGGTTTATATACTTATAAGCCAACTATTAAAAATTACTCTTCCGAAAACATATCCTTGCCTACTGAGCAAACAGGACATACAAAGTCTTCGGGAAGATCTTCAAACTTTGTACCGGGAGCAATTCCGTTATCTGGATCTCCAAGCGCCTCGTCATAAACATAGCCGCATACGTCACATACATATTTTTTCATAATAATTCTCCTTAATTTATATTTTTCTGTATTAGAATTCCAATACAGAATCATTCAATAGGTTCAAAATCGGCAACGCCGTGCTTACAAAGCGGACAAACAAAGTCGTCGGGCAATTCGTCTCCTTCATAAACATATCCGCAAATCTTACATACAAAGCCCTTTTTGCCCTCTGTCTCGGGCTTAGGTTTAACATTAGCATGATAATAACTATAAGTCATGGTTTCAGCTTTAGAAATCACACGTGCTTCTGTCACAGAACAGATAAACATTGTATGAGTATCAAGGTCGATTGTCTGTTCAACCTTTAATGACATAAATGAATTTATGTATCTCGGCAAGATAGCAAGTCCGTTATCACTTCGTACAATATCTTTACCGGTAAACTTATCAACATTTCTGCCGCTTTGGAAGCCAAAGTTTTCAAACACTTTAAACGGCGCGTCAACAGAAAGGCAATTGATATTCATAATTCCGCTTTGTTTAATAACATGCTGAGAATAATTCTGCTTATTTATTGTAACAGCTATACGATTGGGATTATCGGTAACCTGAGTAACTGTATTAACAATAAGGCCATTATCCTTTTTGCCGTCGTTAGAGGTTACTACATAGAGACCGTATCCGATATTGAATAAGGCAGTAAGATCGTGTTTATTAGCGGTCTCCTCTTGTAAGGCGAGATAATCCTTGCACAACTCATCACTCAAAGCTTCAATCTGTGCTGTATTTTCTTCGTTCATAGCAGAAAGTATATGAACACTGTTCCCTGCAAATGTTATATTTTTACAGGAAGAAAGCATATTTTTCATAGTCTTCGCCGCCATCGGCGCCCACGAACCATTCTCTATAAAAGCTACAGTTTTGTTCTGGAAATTACGCTCAGTCAGATGGTTGATGAACTCTCTCATAAACGGGAATATATCGGCATTATAAGTAGTAGTTGCCAATACAATTTTACCGTATCTAAATGCATCTTCCACGCATTCAGCCATATCCTCTCTTGCAAGATCATTTACAGCTACCTTTGGACAGCCTTTAGCCTTCAGCTTTTCAGCTAACAGCTCAACTGCTTTCTTGGTATGTCCGTAAACAGATGTATATGCTATCATAATGCCGTCGCTCTCAACAGAATATGATGACCATGTATTGTATAAGTCAATATAGTATCCTAAATTTTCTTTTAAAATTGGTCCGTGCAGCGGACAAATAGTTTGTATGTCAAGAGCTGACGCTTTTTTGAGCAGGCTCTGAACCTGAGCGCCATATTTTCCTACAATACCAATATAGTATCTGCGCGCCTCGCACGCCCAGTCTTCTTCTACATCTAAAGCACCGAATTTTCCGAAGCCGTCAGCAGAAAACAATACTTTGTCTGTGCTGTCATAGGTAACTATAACCTCAGGCCAGTGCACCATAGGAGCAGCAACAAAATTTAATTTGTGCTTTCCTAAATCCAGGGTATCTCCTTCACCTACAATGATGCGTCTGTCCTCAAACTCAGTCCCAAAGAAATTCTTCATCATAGTAAAAGCTTTTTTTGAAGAAACAACTACAGCGTTAGGATAAGTATTCATAAAATTGACTATATTTGCCGAATGATCAGGTTCCATATGCTGAACTATAAGATAATCGGGCTTTTTTCCTTTTAGCGCATTTTCAATATTATCAAGCCATTCGTGTGTAAAATGGGCGTCAACTGAATCCATAACAGCAATTTTGTTATCAACAATAGCATATGAATTATATGCCATTCCGTTTGGAACAATATACTGGCCCTCAAACAAATCTATATCGTGATCGTTAACTCCTATATAAATTATATCATTTGTTACATTCATACTAAAACATCTCCTTCGTTTGTAAAAAACATATTCATAGTATAACTGAAAATAAAATTAATTGCAACATCTTTGCATGATTTTTAAAGCAAGTCAATTGTTTTATACGATTTTATTGAAAATACAATATATTATTGTTATAATTTTAAACGATATTGAGGTGATTTTTATGGGTAATCAATCAAGCTGCGAATTTTGCGCATACTACATATATAACGAATCATATGACTGCTATGAATGTATGGTAAATCTTGATGAAGATGATTTAGAAAAATTTATGCGCTCGTCCACTGATAACTGCAGCTACTTTAAATTCAGCGACGATTATAAAATTGTAAGGAAACAAAACTAATGAAGAAAAAACTAAAACTATGTCTAAGCCTTTTTTTAACTTTTATGAAAATAGGAACAGTAACCTTTGGCGGCGGCTATGCTATGATCCCGATTATCGAAAATGAAATTACTAAGAAAAAGGGATGGATAAAAGAAAAAGAGCTTATAGACGTTATAGCTATATCCGAGTCTACCCCAGGCCCGATTGCTATATGCTCAGCTACCTTTATCGGCTATAATTTAGCGGGATCTTTAGGCGCCTTTTGTTCAACTGTCGGCGTTGTACTACCTTCGTTTTTGATTATATTTGCTATTTCGCTTTTTCTAAGACAATTTGAGCACATTAAATTTATCAAATACGCTTTTTTCGGTATAAGAGCCGGTGTGTTGGCTCTTTTGGTCAAAGCTGTTATTTCCATGTTTAAAAAATCTCCGAAAAATATACTGGCTTATTCAATAATGATTCTTTCGTTTATAGCGGTAGCTATATTCTCGGTTAATGTCTTCTATGTGCTTATTTCAAGCGCCGTAATTGGTCTTATCGCTATGATTATCGCAAAGAAAAGAGGTAAGGATTTATGATTTATCTCACCTTATTTCTTGAATTTTTAAAAATGGGAGCGCTTACTTTTGGCGGCGGCTATGCTATGATTCCGTTTATTCAGGAAACTGTTTTAAAACATGACTGGATGACTATGAAGGAATTAGTCGATTTTATTGCTGTCAGCGAAAGTACTCCCGGAGCGTTTGCTGTAAATATTTCAACTTATATTGGGGCTGAAACCGGCGGTTTTTTAGGTGCTTTGTGCGCAACACTGGGGCTTGTGCTACCGCCGTTTATCATAATTATAATTATTGCAAAATGCTATCAGAAATTCAAAGAAAGTCTAATTGTAAAGGGGCTTTTATTTGGCCTAAAATCAACTGTTGTAGGGCTTATATCTGTAACGGTATTATCTGTAGCAACAGAAGTTTTCTTTGAAAAGGGATTTACAAAAACAGTTTTTACAAATGTAAACTTATATTTTTCCCTGTTCATCTTTTTGTTTATGTTGTTTTTGCTGTTATATAAAAAATTTAACCCTATACTGATTATAGTTATTTCAGCCACTCTGGGAATTGTTGCAGGATATACGGGCATTATAACAATATAGTCCATACTTTCCATATAATTAATTTGAATTTGTAAGGCTGAATTTTACGACAACTTATGACATATATATTAATTATTTTTTTATATAAATTATTATT
>DEKP01000039.1 GCA_002353935.1 Ruminococcaceae bacterium UBA2719
GATTAAATATAAATTGATTTATTTGTCTAGAAGATAAAGTTACATCCAATTTTTTTTCAGTTTCTTCAGGTGAAATTATTTCTTCAGTAGTATCATCGTTGTCATCTTTGCTGATATTTTTAAAAGTATACAACGAAATTTATTCTTTCTCTGTCAAACTTTTGGTTTGCGTAATTATGGTTTTTATTGCGTTCAAATTAAAATCATTTAAGGAGTTTTATACATATTCTGTTACGTTATTTATTGTAACCGTGATTTTTAGCGGATTTATGATAACTATATATAATGTTTTTAAACCCCAAAATATGTTTATAATAAACGATATTATATATTTTGAGTTCAATCCTATCGTGATGATAGCTATATCGTTTATAATTTACCTAATTGTATTATTAATAACAAAATTATTTTCTGAAAAAGTAAAAAACACCATAGTACATGTAAAAATTTATATTAACGAACATGAATATTACTGCAAAGGGAAAATTGACACCGGCTGCAACGCAGTAGAGCCTTTTTCGGGTTCACCAATAATAATAGTTGAAAAATCTATACTTAATACAGACAATTTTGAGTTTAAAAGGATTGTTCCTTATAAAACTGTGAACGGTGAATCTATAATGTATGCAGTTAAAGCCCAAAAAGTTGAAATTGACAAAGAAAATATAAACAAAGAAATATATATCGGATCTGTTAATTCAATAGATAAAGATATAAAAGCAATAATAAATTCTGAAATAATAAGGTGATAAAATGTGGCTTAGAAATCTAATATTAAAATTACAGTTACTCTTTGCAAAAAAAGACATTTTTTATGTAAGCAGCAGCGGAACTCTTCCTGAACCTCTTACGAAAGAAGAAGAAAAAAAGATTATGGATAAAATTTTATCCGGCGACGAAGATGCAAGAGAACCGCTTATTGTACATAATCTAAGGTTGGTTGTTTATATAGCTAAGAAATTTGAAAATTCAAATGTAAATATCGAAGATTTGATTTCAATAGGAACAATCGGACTTATAAAAGCAGTAAACACCTTCTCCCCGGAAAGGAATATAAAACTTGCGACCTATGCTTCACGCTGTATAGAAAATGAAATATTAATGTTTTTACGAAAAGCAACCCAGAAAAAATATGAAATTTCTATTGAAGAACCTTTGAATATAGATTACGATGGCAATGAACTTTTGCTTTGCGACGTTTTGGGAAGTGATGCAGATCTTATAAACAGTAATTTAGAGCAGGAACTTGAGTGCAATTTATTGTTAGAAGCCGTTTCGAAATTAAATACAAGAGAAGCTATGATAATGGAACTAAGATTCGGCTTGAACGGCAATACAGAGCATACTCAAAAGCAGGTTGCAGATCTCTTAGGTATATCGCAATCCTATATATCAAGACTTGAAAAAAAAATAATCAAAAGATTAAAAACCGAACTCGAAAAGGTTGTATAAAATTACTTTATAAATATGTAAAGCAGGCGTTTGCCTGCTTTTTCTTTTACATAAACACATCTTCTGTTGCCCGTGTTTCTGTATTATTACTTTCATCTATAACACTATTATAGGTACTAGTGTTGTTATCATTATCTGTGCCGCCAATCATATCATCAACAGCCTCGCTTACATCGTTTACTAAGTTATTCTTATCTGAATTTTCGCTAGATATAACACCGCCGCTTGAATTTGATACATTATCCATCTTTCCGCAAGCACACAAGGATAACGCGATAATAAGCAGAGCACATACTATCAGTATAAATTTTTTCATAAAATTACTCCTTATAAAAAAGTTACCGCTGTCATTGACAACGGTAATAGTATGTGCAAAATATTGAAAAAATTACATATTATTCAGAATATTATTCAAATCAAAATCTTTATTGGAGATTTTATTTCCCTCTTCATCGTATTTTGATACAATAATATTATCTTTAGATAAGAAATTTATTAACAAAGTAGTGTTATCGCTCAATTTATGGCAAACAAATTCAAGTTCACCGTTTTTATGAAGGCGAACTCCGTCTCCAACCGGTTTGTTGTCTCTCCATGAGCCAACATGAATACTTCCGTTTGTAGAACTGACCCCCACGCCGACGCCTGTCCTGTTGTTATCTTTCCATTCTCCGCAGTAACAAAGCGTTCCATCCTTATAGTAGTATGCTCCATAGCCACTGCGCTTATCATTTATATATTGTCCTTCGTAGGCAGTCTTACCGTCTGATGTAACAGTTCGCCCATAACCGATGCGATTATCATTTTCATCTAAAGCACCGTAATAAAGGTATTCATTGTTCATCGAACTAATAATTTTATCCGGAGACAATATATTTTTTGTATGGTTTTGAGTTGCATCTAGATCATCGGTATTCTCATTAGATTTTTGCTCTGTTTGTTCACTTAAAACAGAGTCTGCTTCAACAGGCAAAACATCGGGTGTTTGTTCAGATAAAACTTTCATATCATCTATTTCTTCAATATTTAAGATTTCATCAACAACATCCTGAGAATTTATCTCATCATCAGAAATAAAATCTTTAGCCTTGGTAATATCTACACTTGAAAAAAGATTGCGTTTGATATTAAAATCCTTTGGATTTATCTTGTCACCCAGAGGAGATTCTTCGAGCAATGTATCATCAGATTTTTTTAGTTCAAGCTGAGCGTCTGTTAAAAATTTATCCAATTTATCCTTTTGTTCATCTAAAATAAATTTTACAACGCCCTCGTTAGTATAAGCCTTAACAAAAAAGTCATCAAATTTTTTATCAGCATAAGCTTTTATTTCATCATTATATATATCAGGCATGGAATATAAAATATAAGAAGAATTAGCTTTAGCAAATTTCATAAGAATACACAGTCCCGAAGGAGATCTTCTGGGCTCTAAAGAACATACAATCTCATTGCTTTTTGAATAATATTCCACAGACAACAATGTATGAAGCTTTGAAAACAAAATACGCTTAAAAATACCGCCGTTTTCATAATAGTAAAGATAATATCTGCCACCGTCATTTTCTATGACATTTTGAACAAGATTGCCGCTTTTATCTGTTACTAGCCATTTAAGCGGTTTGCCTTGTTCCATACAATAATCATAAAAAAGCGGATTCGAATTACTGTTTTGAGTCAACTTGCCCTTTTGCTTCTCAAAATTTGTAAAATAAGCTTTTCTTATATTACTGAATATGTCGCTGGAAAAATCAATATTATCAAATTCTTTTAAAGAAATATTGTAGAAAATTTTAATCCCCATAACCTATAACCCGTTTAAAAACGAAAATCAAATGGAAACCTCCATAGCGACTTCGTATAAATGTTTATCAAATTTGCGTTCCATATTAAGCGCTTCGGTAATATCATAATTTATAACCTTATTGCCTTTTAACGCAATAACACGATTGCCGATGCCTTTTTCAAGGAGTTCGACCGCTTCAACACCCATAGCTGTAGCAATCAGTCTATCTCTAAGAGTTGGTGAACCACCGCGCTGAACATGACCTAAGATAGTAGCGCGAGTCTCTATTCCGGTTCGTTTTTCGATATATTTAGCAAGGTCGTCAACACCGCCAACACCTTCAGCTACAACTATAATAAAGTGCTTTTTACCTGTGCTTTTTTGTTCATATATACGAGAAATTACATCTTTTTCAATCTCATAGGGTACTTCCGGCACCAATATAGATGTAGCTCCGCAAGCTATACCTGTTTCAAGAGCAATATCTCCGCATCTTCTGCCCATAACCTCAACTACCGAGCATCTGTCATGCGATTGAGCGGTATCGCGGATTTTATCAACCATTTCCATAGCGGTGTTCATTGCGGTATCAAAACCTATAGTATATTCACTGCAAGCAATATCGTTATCAATAGTACCCGGGATACCTACGCACGGAATACCAGCGTTAGATAAATCTCTGGCCCCCCTAAACGAGCCGTCTCCGCCGATTACAACAAGTCCTTCAACGCCTAAACTGCGGCAGAAATCAGCAGCTTTTTTTACTCCTGCGGGAGTGTTATATTCTTCGCTTCTGGCTGTATAAAGCAAAGTTCCTCCCCTATTAATAATATCAGAAACAGAGCGCAGGTTCATTTCAACGACATCGTTATTTAAAAGTCCATTATATCCCCTGTGAACGCCGACAACTTTAAACCCCTTATAAATACCTGCTCTTACAACAGCTCTAACGGCAGCATTCATGCCGGGTGCGTCTCCTCCGCTTGTTAGTACTGCAATCGATTTAGCCATAATGTTTACCTCCTAATACTAATTTCAAATGTTAAAAGAGAATTATTAGAAATTAGTATAAAATGCTAGTCATAATTATATACAAATTTACACAAATAATCAAGAGATTTTATAATTTTACTTGATTTTCACATTCTCATCTGATAATTGATATTTCAATTCTTCTATAATAGTATCATTTAAACTAACCCATAAGTTCTTAGGCGCAAGCATACAAGTGCCGGTTGAAGTTAAATAAAAAAAGACTTTTGTATTTCCCGGGAATAATTCCAACAAGTTTTTTGCTTTTTTGAATTTTTCCGATTCAAGCGTATCCAACTTAATATATAACTTACTTTCACCGTCAATATACTTCGTTACAGGTGATTTTTCTGAAGGATTTGAATTATTATAATTATTAAAATTTTTAGAATTGTTGCAATTTACGTTGTTGTTTTTTATAGTTTGCAAATTAATCTTAGAAGCAGGTGGCAATAATATAATATTTTCAGCAATAATTTTTGTTGCATCCTCATCTTTGCTGACTTTACCTTCAACCTTAATTATTGCGCCTACATATAAAGCGTTTGTGCTTTTTTTCATTAAATCGGGAAAAACTATCAATTCACAAACTCCGCTTTTGTCCTCTGCAGTAATAAAAGACATTGTTCTGTTAGATTTTGTAATCTGAACTTTATTTTTAGTAATTATACATATAAGTGTGACCCTGCTGTTATCTATATAATTTATATTTTCAATATCAATTATATCCCCTATTTTATCAACTTTTATTATATCGGCATACTCCTTATAATTATCTATAGGATGTCCGCTGAGATATATTCCTACAACTTCTTTTTCCATAGCCAAACGCTCGTTGAGCGGAAATTCTTGTAAAGGTGTAATTTTAAATACAGAGCTTGAATTATCATAGTCAGTAATATCAAATAGAGAAATTTGACCCTGCGCTCCTTTTCTTCTTTCGTATTCCAGATTTTCGATCATATTTTTGACAGAAGAAAGCATTTCTCTTCTATTGTTGCCCAAATTATCAAGAGCTCCGCTTTTTATAAGACTTTCCAGAGCCTTTGAATTAAGACCTTTACCGTTTAGTCTCTTACAAAACTCATAATAAGAAGTAAATTCTCCTTTTTTTCTCTCTTTTTTTATTTCTTCTATAAAGTTTTTTCCTAAATTTTTTATAGCAAGCATTCCAAAACGAATATTATTTCCCACTACAGTAAATTTATCGCTGCTTTCGTTAACACTCGCAGGCAAGATTCGTATATTCATTCTGTGAGATTCATTAATATAAGCAGATAGCTTGTTTTGATTATCAAGCACACTGGAAAGTAGTGCTGCCATATATTCGCGCCTATAATGACATTTTAAATACGCTGTAATATACGCAAGCGAAGCATAAGCCACAGCATGAGATTTATTAAATGCATATCGCGCGAATCCTTCCATCTCTGAAAATATAGACAATGCAGTCTTCTCTGATATTCCACGTCTTATACAACCATCAACTTCTATTTCGCCTTTTTCATTAACAAGACCATTGATAAAAACTTGTTTTTCTTTTTCCATAACAGAAACTTTCTTTTTGCTCATAGCGCGACGAACAATATCAGCTCTACCCAAAGAATAGCCGGCAAGCGTCTGAAAAATCTGCATTACCTGCTCTTGATAAACAATGCAGCCGTAGGTAACATTTAGAATATTTTCAAGCAAAGGGTGTTTGTATTTGATTTTTTCAGGATGTAAACGGTTGCTTATATATTTTGGAATAGAATCCATCGGACCGGGACGGTACAAAGACAATGCAGCAGTTAAATCTTCGATAGAATTCGGCTTCATTTGAACTAAAGCATTTTTCATTCCTCGGCTTTCGAACTGAAAAACTCCGTCACAAAACCCTGAAGAAATCATATCGTAAACTTTTGGATCATCAAAATCAATATTTTCGATTGAAAAACTGTGATAAGTTTTTCTAATCATCGTTTCAGCGTCGTGAACAACTGTAAGATTTCTCAATCCTAAAAAATCCATTTTTAACAAGCCCAGTTCTTCAAGTGTAGTCATGGTAAACTGAGTGACTATAGCATCGTCGCTTTTAGAAAGAGGAACATAATCGCTGACGTCTCTGTCACAAATCACAACTCCTGCTGCATGAATTGTAATATGTCTAGGCATGCCTTCAATATTTTTAGCTATATCAATAATTTTTTTTACATTCTCTTCTGAATCATAACGCTTTTTAAGTTCTGCGGAAATTTCCAGAGCTTTTTCGAGCGTCATACCAAGCTCGTGTGGAATAAGCTTTGAAACTGAGTCGACAGAAGAATATGGCATGCCAAGCGCTCTGCCTACATCTCTTACAGCACCCCGCGCAAGCATAGTATCAAAAGCTATAATTTGCGCCACTCTGTTTAAACCGTATTTTCTTATTACATAATCAATAACCTCAAAGCGCCTTTCTTTACAAAAATCAATGTCAAAATCAGGCATGCTTACTCTCTGAGGATTTAAAAACCTTTCAAAAAGAAGATTATATTTTATAGGATCGATTCCTGTAATGCCTATACAATATGCACACAATGATCCTGCTCCCGATCCTCTTCCCAAGCCAACAGGAATATCTTGACTTTTGGCAAATTGAACAAAATCATTGACTATCAAATAATAATCAACAAATCCCATTTCTTTGATAATGGAAAGTTCATATTCAAGGCGCTGAATTATTTCGGCTTTAGGATTTAGTCCATAATATTTATATAATCCTTTATAACATTCCCTTTTGAAATACTCGAAGTGGTCATCTCCGTTTGGAACGTCATAATTGGGTAATTTTCTAACTCCGAATTCAATATTTACATTGCATCTATTTGCAATTTTTTGAGTATTATCGTATGCGCCGTCTACACCTTCAAACAATTCGCGCATTTCGCTTTCGCTTTTTAAATAAAATTCGTCGGTATCAAAACCGATTTTTTTATCATTTATAGTAGAGTTGGTCTGGATGCACAAAAGTATGTTGTGAGTGGCACTGTCTGATTTTTCGACATAATGACAGTCGTTTGTAACTACCATAGGACAAGAAATGTCTTTAGCAATTTTTATCAAAGAAGTATTAACTGCTTTTTGCCTTTCTATATAATGATTTTGAAGTTCAATAAAAAAATTATCTTTTCCAAAGAGTTTTTGATAATATAACGCTTTTTCCTTAGCTCTATTATACTCTCCTTTTAAAATCAATTTAGGAATAGCTCCCGACAAGCAAGCTGAAAGGCAAATAAGTCCCTCGTGATATTCTTCCAGTAAATCTTCATCAATTCTAGGCTTATTATAAAAGCCTTCAGTAAAGCCTTTTGATACAAGCTTGATTAAATTTTTATATCCAATATTATTCTCACAAAGCAAAACCATGTGCGAATATTCACGATCAAGTTCAAATGTTTTATCGAATCGCGATCTTGGTGCAACGTAAACCTCACAACCTATTATGGGTTTGATATTATTTTTCAGACACTCTCTGTAAAAATCAATAACCCCATACATAACTCCGTGATCAGTAACAGCAAGCGCAGTTTGACCTAAATCTTTAGCTTTGGATACTAATTTTTCTATTCTGCAAGCTCCGTCAAGCAAGCTGTATTGAGTATGAACGTGTAAATGCGTAAAAGCCATTTTATTCCTCGTTAATCTATCTTAGTAACATTAGCTTTAATATGACCATCAAAAAGTTTCAAGTCGATTTCATCGCCTATTTTAAGATCATTTTTTGATATAACATTTTTATTATTAACGCTGATATGTGTAAACCCTCTTTTTAGAACAGCAATGGGATTGAGCGCTTCTAATTTATTAACCGATTCCTTTAAATTGTTTTCGCATAAATATATATATTTATCAAATAAATTATTGATTTGCAATTCACAAGATCGAATTTTTTCAAATTCAGTATCAATATAATTTATAGGTGAATATGCAGATACAAGCTTAATATAATTATTTTGAATCTCAGATAATGCATAAATTTTATTGTAAATCAAAGAATCTATATACTGTTTTGTTGCATTTAAATTAGCTGTTAAATCCATCTTATCAGGGACAACCAGCTCAGCCGCAGCAGATGGTGTGGGAGCTCTTAAATCGCTGACAAAATCACAAATTGTAAAATCAGTCTCATGACCAACGGCAGAGACTACGGGAATTTTGCAGTTATATATAGCGTATGCAAGCTCTTCGTCGTTAAATGCCCACAAATCTTCAATTGAGCCGCCGCCTCTGCCTATGATTATGACATCAGCGGCATTGTTATCAGAAAACATATCAACGGCATTTTTCAGCTGTTCAGGAGCAGTTTTTCCCTGAACTAACACAGGAGCTAAAATAATATCTACGCATGGAAATCTTCTGGAAATTATATTAAGTATGTCTTGTATTGCTGCGCCGGTCGGAGAGGTAATTACTCCTATTGTGTTAGGATATATAGGTAAGGGCTTTTTATGAGCTTGATCAAACAAACCTCTTTCTTCCAATTTCTTTTTTAATTGTTCGAGTTCAAGCGCCAACGCACCTACGCCGTAAGGTCTCATGTCTTCAACATATATTTGATATTGCCCCGATACCTCGTATACCGTAACTCTGCCTAAAATCAAAACTTTCATACCGTTTTCGGGTTTGAATCTTAATTTTTTTGCATTAAAAGAAAACATAACCGCCTTAACAAGGCTTGTGCTATCTTTTAAAGAAAAGTAAATATGTCCGCTTGAATAATGATCTGATAAATTTGATATTTCTCCTTCGATAAAAACGTTTTGCAGATTGATATCTCCATCAAGCAGACTTTTTACATATATATTTAATTGTGAAACTGTTAAAATCTTACCAGAATTCATTATTATATCCTTAAAAGTTATACTTAAAAACAGTTGTCCGCGTAATAAGCAAGAACCGCAACACCTGCTGCATTATCTGTTGAAAATTCAGGCTTGGCAAAAACGCAGTCAAAATTATTGGATAAAGAATTTTTAATAATAGAGTTTGACATTACCCCGCCCGCATATATAATAGGAAGATTTGGATATTTGCGAGCTAATTTTTCACTCATTTTAAAAATAGCGTTCTCGACATATTTCAAACAAAATTTTGCAATATGTTCTTTACTCTTGCCATCTTTTAGTAATTTTTGACACAAGTTTTCTCCGCCGCTTAAACAACAGTCAAAATCTTTTAAAACAGGATTTACACTTATCTCATCATTACAGTCAAGCGCTAATTTCTCAAGATCTTTTCCACATGGAAATTGCAAACCCAACATAACACCTACCCTATCTATAAGTTGTCCGGCATTAAGATCAAGAGTTTTTGCTATAAGTTTAGTAGATAAAAATTCTTCACTGCTATTTACCAACAAAGCCTCGGTTGTTCCTCCGCTGATATGAAACGCTATATGAGTTCTATCAATTAAATCGAGCCTGTTGCTGCTATACAGAGCTGCAGCAATATGGCCCTGTTGATGGGAAAATTCATAAAGCGGGATTTTATTTGTTTTTGAAATTATTTTTGCCGCTGCTACACCTACAGTAAAACAAGGCATGTACGACCCCTCTACATTACGCGGTCTGGAAGAAACACTGACAGCAGAAAAATCAAACGATATATCTTCATATAAATTCTCAATTAAACCGGGTAACTGTTGAGTGTGGTGAAACACAGCGTCGCTTTGTCTAAGCCCTCTAGCGCCATCTTTTACCGGTAGTAATTTTCGTTTGCTTATAACAATATTCTTATCGCGGTTATATGCACATACAGATGTAGTGTAGTTGCTCGTGTCAATTCCTAAATAATACTTGCTCATAATTCTTTAGAAACAGCACCCAAAAGACCGTTTACAAATGCACAGTCCTCTTCTGTGGAATATTTCTTAGTCAGTTCAATAGCTTCGTTAATAGATACCGAAACCGGAATCTCGTCAACAAATAGCATTTCATATATAGCTAAACGCAAAGCAGCAAAAGATACCTTGGAAATTCTATTAATTTTCCACCCCTTTTTTAAGTGAGAAGAAATCAAATCATCTATCTTTTGAGCATTTTTATCTATTTCTTTTGCAGCAGTCAACGCATAATCAGATAAGTTGATTTCTCTGCTATCTAAAGTATTATCAGCAATTTCATCGATATCAGTATCTGAAAAAAGCATTTCAAAGCATAATATAAATGCCTGTTCACGCATTTTATATCTTGAAATGCAATTTTGTGAGGTCTTGTTTCCAGAATCTTTGTTTTTCAAAAAATCATCTTGCAAAATTTCATTTTTCAAATCTCTGGTTTGATTATCCTTAATATTATCGCTCATAAAAGTACTCCATAGTATAATTTTACTTATGTATTATAGCATAACAGGCAAGCTTTGTAAATACAAAGTAAAACTCAAAAATACGCAATTAGTTTAAAGTTTTTAAGCATCTGTAAAAGTTCATAAAACAAGCATCACCTTGAATTTTTGATGAACAAACAAATTATACAATAAATTTTGGTTGAAATTTTTATAAAAAATGATAAAATATTAATATATACACAATTTGAAATTGCAATTTTTAATATGTAATGAGAGGAATATTCTTGATGATAGCTTACTATTCAAATAAAAATGAAATGTATAACACCTATGATCAAAATGATCTCGGTTTTACTTATACAAAAGAAAATACTACTTTTAAAGTTTGGGCCCCTTCTGCTCAGCAAGTTTTACTTAAATTATATACAACAGGCTCTTTTGCCGAAGATGGCGCTACCGTAATCGGTATAAAACAAATGAACTTTGATCAGTCGACTGGAGTTTGGTCTACAACTGTTGACGGTGATCTTGATAAAACTTATTATACCTATGTTATACAAACCGATAAGGGTACTAACGAAACTCAAGACGTTTATTCTAAGGCTGTTGGAATAAATTCTGCTCGCTCAATGGTTGTTGATTTAAGCAAAACTAATCCTGAGGGTTGGGAAAACGACACTCATGTTCTACCTGAGAAACCGAACGATGCAATTATTTGGGAAGTTCATGTAAGAGATTTTTCTTCTTCTGTTAATTCCGGCGTATCAAAAGCTAACCGCGGAACATTTTTAGCGTTTACAGAAGATAACACTGCTATCCCTTTTACACAATATCCAACCTGTGTAAATTATCTTAAAAAACTCGGAATAACTCATGTGCAGTTGAATCCTGTGTTCGATTTTGGATCTGTAAATGAAACTACTTGCGTAGATTACAACTGGGGATATGATCCGGTAAATTATAATGTACCAGAAGGTTCTTATTCTTCAGATCCCTATCACGGTGAAGTCAGAATCAGAGAATTCAAAGAAATGATTCATGCGTTGCACAAAGCAAATATTGGAGTTGTTATGGATGTTGTGTATAACCACGTTTACTCAACAAAGGATTCTCCTTTTGAAATGACTGTTCCTGATTATTATTTCAGAATGCAAAACGGAAGATATCTAAATTCATCCGGCTGTGGCAATGTAACAGCTAGCGATAAAGTGATGTTTAGAAAATTTATGATTGATTCTATCAAATATTGGGCTGAAGAATATCATATTGACGGATTTAGATTTGATCTTATGGCTTGTCACGATATTGAAACCATGAATTTAATAAGAGAAGAACTGGATAAAATAGATAAAAGAATATTAATGTATGGCGAGCCATGGACTGCAAATGATGGCGAAAACGGTATATCGGGTGATGACTGCTGTAACAAAACAAACGCTAAAAAATTATCGGATAGAATCGGTATGTTTAATGATGATATGCGCCACGGACTAAAGGGCGGCAGCGACGACGATTCAAAAGGGTTTATTCAAGGTTCTACACACAGCGCATACAATGTTATTGCTGGAATGATGGGCGCATCAAGCGTAACTTTCGGTAACTGGGCAAATATGCCGTCTCAATGTGTAACTTATGCTTCGGCTCATGATAACCTAACACTTTGGGATAAAATACTTAAATCAAATTGGTGTTCTGATTATAACACAAGAGATCAGCTCTATATTAGTCAAAATAAAATTTCAGCTGCCTTGACTATAATGTCGTTGGGAATTCCTTTTATGCTTGCGGGAGAAGAATTCGCTCGTACAAAAAAAGGTGACCATAACTCTTACAAATCTTCTGATTATATAAATTCTATAGACTGGAGCCGAACAGTTGATTATAAAGAGCTTGTTACCTTTTATGCAGGATTAATTAAAATTCGCAAGGCATTTTCTCCTCTCAGGGATTGTACTACAAAAGCCGTTGACGAAAGCTATATTGTATATAACGGCAGCTCAATTACTCTAAATATAAAGAATGATAAAGACGGCGAATGGCAAATGTTGTCACTTCTTGTAAATAACACAGATTCTCCAGTATATTCAGAAATAAGATCAAAATATAATCTTCCGGAGAAATGGTATGTATTGTGCGACGGAAAATCCGCCTCTGATAAGGCTCTTGGAGAATATGATATTACACAACCAATCCCTCCAAGATCTGCTATAATAATTGTCGACAAAGACAGTTATGATAAAATTCAAAATAATATTAACGCAAATTTCCATACTCAACCAACTTATTTAAATAACTAAATTTAATTGTTTTAGTCTTATAAATTAAAGCTTTAAGCCGCCAACTTTTATGTTGACGGCTTTTTTATGTAAAAAAACAACTAAATTTAAAATTTATCCAAACAAAAAATATTTTGATCTTTGCTTGCGTATTTATTGATTAAACGCTATATATCATTGATTTTTATGTTATTAAAATCAATATCTGTTTGCGACATTACAGCATCTTTTATTATGATCGGAGAGTCGCTTTCTATTTCGGATTTTTTTACAGTTATAATGCAGTTGTCATCTGATATAAAACAAAGGCATTGTGAAAAGCCTTTTGCTTTTAGCACGCTTTCAATATTAGATTGCGCCAAAATTCTGTCTTCCAGCTTAGACATTTGTTCAACTGCCTCTTTCTTTAAATCTTCGTCAGCATCGGTTAATGTTATTACCTCTTTTGCCTTAGTTACAGCTTCGTCCTGTGCCTGCTTACGTTCGGTTAAACATTTTGCAAAGTATTGGTCTGTTTGATCACCGCTGTTGGAAGTTTTGACCGCTTCATCAACTGTAGCTTTTGTATTGGCATTTACATATGTAGCTGCGCCAAGTTCTTTAGAAGTGGGAGTCAAAAGCGATGATCCCGAATCAGAAAACTGCCAGTTTAAATAAACTGCTGCTGCAAGTGCTAAAATTAGAGCTGAAAGTACAATATGTCTTTTTTTGATTTTCATTATTTTTCCTCCGTTTATTTTTGTAATTTTGTTATGCAAACCTTATCGGTTGAAATTGAAAGCGATTTAGTTACAGCTGACAAAACTCTGTTTACCACTATCGCATCGTCTCCGCCATCGCATACAATTACCACTCCTCTGACAGTAGGCTCTATACTTTTAGTCTTTGTTTCTGTATTTGTCAGGTAAACATTTTCTCCGCTGTTATCCATTGTCAAAAATATTTTTGCCTCTCCTACTCCGTCAATTTGAGAAATGATTTCCAAAAGTTTTTCGTTTAATTCTTTGGAATATTCTTCAACTGAAGCTGAGCTTTTATCGCTTATAAATGAAAAATCCATAAACGATGATAAAAATATTAAAATCAAAGCTGATATTCCAACAATAAAAGCTGCTTTTATAAATTTTGGATTACTGAATATTTTTTTGTTCATTTATTATAATCTCCGGCTCTTTTGACATATTTGAATAAACTATTTTTTCAATATCATTAAGTCTGTCCTCATATTTTTTACTTATATATATGATAATTCGTCCCACATATATGCTATTATCATCTGATAATTTTAAAGAAAGTTTTATATTATCAGGTTCTATGCCCTCATTTTTCAATAAGCTATCTGTTACTTTTACTAAATTATCAGCAGTTTCTTTCATAACCGCTTTTTGATAATTCTTTATATCTTCATCAACATTTTGTTCAAATTCGTAGTCCTGTAAAAGCATATCGTCGCCTTTTAAAGTTGATACAATTCCTTTTATAGGCACAATCATCGAACAGATTAGAAAAAGGCCTAGAACCAAATTTACGGTTTTGTTCATCCTTTTATCCGGTACAATAAGGCTAATTATCGAACAAGCAACGCAACAAACACATATAATTGTACCGGCATTTTTAAATTCGTTCAATTGGCACCCCCCATAGATAGAAGCAGCGCAGTAGATACGATAAAAATTGCCATTATGCTCACTATTATTGCAAACACAGTGGAAACAACAGAAGAAATAGAACATAAAAGTTCGCAAGGTTCATTTACACCTACTGTCTGTGCTATTGCTTTTGAAAGATTTATTGAAACAATCCACATTAAGCATTTAGTTATAGATGGCAAAAACACTATACAAATAGCTATAATTACAAATACTCCCGCTCCGCTTCTAAGCAAATTTAAAGAGCCTTGTATACTCTTATACGCTTCTGAGATAGCTGCACCTACGACCGGGATAAACGAGGAAAGTGTAAATCTTACAGCTCTGGTAGTTACCGAGTCATAAGCCGTGGTTATTATAGAGCGAATAGTGAGCATAGCGGAAAACACTGTCATAATAAAAGCTATCATCCACTTTATTATTTTAGAAAACAAGGCGCAAAAACCTTTTAAATTCACTCTATCAGTAATGGCGGACGAAACACAAAATCCAAGATAAATATTAAGAATCGGAGCTATAAATTTTGACGCTATTTGAGATACTGTCTGACACATTATCATAACCATTGAATAATACGAAGCACTGCTGATAACATGTCCTGAAAATGACAGTATTGCTATCATAACAGGTATGTATAACAACATGAAATTTGAAGCATCCTTCAACATTTCAATAGAGCTGTCAACCAGATCTATAATAGGAAATATCAAAGCACAGGTAATACAGAGAGTTGAAACAACCGATAAAACCTGAGACGTTGATATTGCTCTTAAATTGTTTTTATATCCGTTTAATAAAGCGTAAAGAATAATAACCGCAATAACCACGGCAGAAGATGAAAAAGGTTTTACAGAATTTTCTCCTATTTTTTCTGATATTAATGAAATTACAGAAGTAAATGATATATTACTAACATTGTTAAAAGAATAAGAGTCTACTCCAAGCCCTTCCAAATCCTCTTTTGCTTCATCAGACAAAGAATTTTTAAGCTCATCCAATGAGTTTTCTAAATCACTTGTATCTAACGCTTTTGCTGAAAATTGAAAAGCTACAAGCAGCGCTGTAATTATCAAAAATATTTTTAACAGTCTTTTCATTTTTCATCCTCCGCACAAAGTGGTAACTACGGAAATCACTTCTTTAAACAGCGGCATAGCAATAATTAGCACAAGTATTTTACCCGCAAGAGAAATATTGTTAGTAAGTGAATCAAAACCAGCTTCTTTTGTACAATCGCAAGTAAATTCAGTTAAAAAACATATTCCTAAAACTTTTATTAAAATCGTTATATAATCCTTTGAAATAGCAGCATCAGACAGCAAGTCAGATATCTCTTCAATGTTTAAAACTATATCATTAATTACACTTAGTAATATTAGAATTCCTGTTCCGATTGAAATAAACAGTGCGGTTTCCGGATTATATCGCTTTATGACCAATGCAAGAGATATTGAAACTATTGCTATCGCGCACAAAGAAAGTATATTCATATCAAAGCCCAAATGTATTTTTTATAGTTGTAAACAGATCACTTATTTGTGTTATTATCATCATCAAGGCTACGACTAACCCGGCTATAGTGGTAAGTAAAGCCTGTTCTTCTCTGCCGCTTCTGATTAAGAGTTGATTTAATATTGCTACAATAATACCAATTGCAGCAATTTTAAATATCATATTTACATCCATAATAATTACCTTCCTTAGATTAACATTAACGATAAAGTCAGCCCAATTGAAAAACCGAATACTCGGTAGATTTTAGACTTTTTATCGATCTCAGTTTGAGCAGCAGTCCTTTGTTCCTCTAAAAGTTTTATATATAATTTTATGTGATTCATTTGAGACGACACGTCAGATGTGCCTAAAATTGTGCCGAATTCTTTGAGCAATTTTATATCTTCTTTTTTCAATATAAACTTATATTTGTCGAGCATTTCATTCCATTGAGGCAAAAAAGCCTTTTCTTCATTGAATTTATAATTTGTACCGTTGTCTTCAAATATCTCAAACAACGATGAAGATGTATATTCGATTTTTGATAAGGCGGTCTCAAATATTATGATAAAATCTTCAATAGTATTTTTTCTCAAAACCAAACGTGAAGAAAAACTCTGACCTATAAATCCGGAGCAAAAAACCAAAACAATAGATAAAATCAACTTAAACATATATCACTAAGCGAATAAACCGCTTTGCACTTTCCCACGTTTTCTTTGTTGTCAAGAAATACAATTTGAGAAAATGCAGAACTAAGTAATAATTTTTTAGCAAGAGTTTTTAATTTTAGGGACTTTATATCATCACAATGCATTGTAGCGATGAATGATACTCCGCTGTTTACTCCCTTTATTACTGCGTCAATATCTCTTTCTTCACCCAGCTCGTCGCATACAATTATATCCGGCGCCATACTTCTGACCGCTTGAGTTATAGCGTCTGTTTTAGGATAATTCTCGTATACATCACACAAGCCCATATCGTTTTGGAACACTCCGCTGACTGTTGAAGACAACTCATTTCTTTCGTCTATTACAGAAACCTTGTAATCATAAGATAATTTCCGAGCAAGATCTCTGATAATTGTAGTTTTTCCGCTCTTCGGAGAACCGCATATTAATACGCCTTTATTAACATTGATTTTTTTGATGATTTCATCGCTGCAATTTTTAATTTCTCTGGCTATGCGTATTGATATTGAAGATATATCTTTGATATTAGATATTTTTTCTTCGTTTATTACCGCTGTTCCGCAAATTCCTGCTCTATGTCCTCCCTTTAGAGTTATAAAACCGTTGTTAATCTCTTTTTGGTGCGTATAAACCGAATAATTACAAATGTTCTGAAATACCGAAAACAATGTTTTTTTAGAAGTTTTAAGCATAGGCTGATCCAATATCTTGTTTGTTGCACAACCGTTTTGAGAAAAATAGTAGCGCTTATCAGGACATTCAATACAAACAGGACGATTGGTACGCAGTATTATTTCCTGCGCTGTACTTTCAAACTTAGCTTTAGTTTTCATAAGAACAGTCGAAATATCCTGTGTTAATACAGAACACGCACTTTCAAATCTCTTATTTGATAATTCCATATATTTCCCTGCCTTTGTAAAGAATATATGAAAGCTTGGACAAAAAAATAACCCCTGTATTTTCATACAGGGGTAAAAATTCAGGTGTTTACTTGTTATTTATCATATTTAAAAATTCTTCTTCGCTGATAACCTTGACGCCTAATTTGATCGCCTTAGTAAGCTTTGAACCAGCTTCTTCTCCCGCCAGAACATAATCTGTCTTTTTGGATACAGAAGAAGATGTTTTCCCTCCGTTTTGTTCAATAATAGCCGAGGCTTCATTTCTTGTAAATTGTGATAGTGTGCCTGTCAAAACAAAGGTTTTATTATTAAAAATACCACTATTTTTTTTAGAAATCAGCGGGCTCATTTTTACGCCTAAATCTTTTAATTCATCTATTAATTTTTGCGTCTGAGCAAGTGAAAAATAATCTACAACCGACTTTGCCATAATATCACCAAAGCCGTCTATAGTGCTGATTTCATCTAAACCGGCGCTTATAATACTATCTATAGAAAGAAAATGCTCACATAATATTTTTGCGGCTTTTTGACCTATATGCCTTATTCCCAAAGCATATATAATACGATAAATTTCGGCCTCTTTAGATTTTTCAATAGCATTAATCAAATTAATTGCCGATTTTTCACCCATTCTTTCGAGCTGTTCTATATCTTGAGCTTTAAGCCTGTATAGATCTGAAAAAGAATTAATAAGTTTCTTTGAAACCAGTTGTTCCAATACCGCAGGTCCCAAACCGTCTATATCCATAGCGTCTCGCGAAGAAAAGTGTATTAAGTGTCTTAAAAGTTGTGCGGGACAATCGGTGTTAGTGCATCTAAATACCGCTTCCCCTTCTTCTTTTATAACTTTTGACCCGCACGACGGACAGATTTTTGGAAATACAAAAGGTTTTGTATCAATCCCTCGCTTAGACAAAGACAGAACTTCTGGGATAATCTCGCCTGCTTTACGAATTTTCACATAATCTCCGATATGAATATCTCGTTCTTTTATAAAATCTTCATTATGAAGCACCGCTCTACTGACTGTTGTTCCTGCTAATAAAACAGGTTCAAAAATTCCAACCGGAGTTAAAGCTCCTGTCCTGCCGACATTTATCTCTATATTCAAAAGTTTTGTTTCTTTCTCCTCGGGAGGATATTTATAAGCTTCTGCCCATTTAGGAAACTTAGAGGTGCTACCAAGTAATTTCCGCTGTTCCAAATCATTTACTTTAACAACAGCTCCATCAATATCACATGGCAAATCTCCTCTGCGTTTATCAATTCTCTCTATCTCTTTTAAAACATCTTCAATATTATCAAACGTATTATAAAAAGCTGTAGGAAAACCAAGAGCTTTCAAATAATCTAAAGATTCTTTATGTGTTTTGAAATTTTTTCCATTTACTCGTTGAATGTTAAAAATGAAAATATCAAGGTTACGCTTTTCAGTAATTTTTGAATCTTTCTGCCTCAATGAACCCGCTGCCGCATTGCGCGGATTTTTAAAAGCTTTTTGATTATTGTTTTCCTGTTCTTCAACTATTTTTTCGAAGTTTGCCACAGACATATAAACTTCGCCTCTGACTTCTAAAAACTCAGGAGCGTTTTTTAATCTTTTAGGCAACGATTTTATCGTAAGCAAATTATCTGTTACATCTTCTCCAACGCTGCCGTCGCCTCTGGTTGAGCCGCGCACAAAAACTCCGTTTTGATATTCTACCGACACCGATAAACCATCAAATTTTGGCTCAACAACATATTGAACCTCAGGTATTACTTCTCTGACTTTTCTGTCAAAATCGCGAAGTTCATCATCGGAAAAAGAATCATGCAGACTTTCCATAACAACAGTATGAACAACCGGAGAAAACTTCTCACCTTTTTCTCCTCCTACCCTTTGAGTAGGAGAAGAAGTTGTAATTAACTGCGGATATTCTTCTTCAATGTTTTCCAGTTCGCGTAAGAGCATATCATACTCATAATCGGAAATTTCAGGTGAATCAAGATTATAATATCGATTATTATGATAATTAATTTCTTGTGTAAGTTGCTGTGCTCTGATTTTAGCTTCTTCAAAATTCATATTTAATCACTTTCTAATGTTTGATGTACCTTTTTCACGCAAATATGTACTCTCTAAATCAGCCAAATGCAACTTAACTGCAAGCGGATATTTATCGTAGGCTTGGCTAATTGAATAGCCGCCGCCATCATCAAATCCTCCCATGTGCCATCTGATTGCCATAGCTTCATCTATTTTTAATCTCATAAATCTCTCAATCAAAAAAACCGACTTTTCTCCGTGACCGTAAGGAAAACTGTCTTCTATTGTATAATAAGGCACCTTTTCCCACTGACCTGTTTCTTCATTTTTTACGTTTCTTGTCGATGTTTTGTAAAACTGTGCCTTACATAAATCATGCAAAAGCGCACATATGGCAAAGCTTTCAATATTATCAGATGTTTCATCAAAATGTTTTTCCATTAGAGTATTAAAAACACTGACCGAGTGCATTACAAGCCCAGATTCACACGCGCAATGGAATTTTGTGCTTGCAGGAGCGGTAAAAAAATCTGTTTTTAATATCCACTCAAGAAGTTTGTCTGAACCTTGCCTTGAAATATTTTCTTTATAAATACCAATAAATTCATCTTTTATATTATTCATTTTAGACCTCACAACAGTTCGGGATTATATACAGCTCTTTCTCCGCCAATATATTTTGCCCTGGTTCTGGCAGAAGATACAAAAGCGTTTCCTATTTTTTTAGTAGGCAGCCACAATGGTACCGCAGTCTCTTTTAAATGCATACCAATCAAGGTTCCGCCTATATCAATGCCTGCATCTGCTTTTATATGTTCTACAAGTACGGGATCTTTCATCAAAGAATATGCAACTGTAGCGCTGCTTCCTCCTGCCTTTGGTTGCGGAACAGCGTTAACCGGCTGCAAATTAAGTTTTTCAGCAAGCTCGCGCTCAATCACTAAAGCTCTATTTAAATGTTCACAGCACTGTGCAGCAAGATACATTCCTTTTTGACAAAGAGTATCATAAAATCCGCTGTATAAAGCTTTTGCTATATCCAAATTAGATTGTGTGCCCATTCTTCCTCCGCTGATTTCGCTGGTGGAACATCCCAAAACAATAATAGAATTTTTCTTAAGCTTAGCCGCATCTATCAGTTGAACAAAAGCGTCATGCGCTTGATTTTTTATTTCTTCATACATATTTATCACCTGCTTATAAACTTTAAGAAAGGGCATCCTTAAGGATGCCCAAAATCTTAAAAATTATTATTTATCTCCTTGAGAATCGGCATCCGTTGATTATTCCGATATACTGTCATCAGATTCGGCTTCTTCTGAAGCGATTGCTTCAACGGCTTGATCATCAGATTCTTCAACTTCGGATTTTTGATCTGAAACAACCTCTTCTTGTACACTGTCAACCTCTTGATTAGCATCTTCTTGTGCTTCAGATACAGCATCTTCATCAGTTTCGGGATCCAATAAAGCGCGAATAGAAAGACTAACTCTCTTGTTTTCAAAATCAATAGCTATAATTTTAACAGTAACAGTATCTCCGATCTTTAATTCATCGCTCGGCTTTTCTATTCTTTTATTAGAAATTTGTGATATATGAATTAAGCCGTCAATTCCCGGAATAATGTTAGCAAAAGCACCAAAAGCTGTAAGCCCTACGATTTTTGCCTCTACAACTGTTCCAACCGGATACTGCTCTTTTAAGATAAGCCAAGGATTATCCTCAGTTTTCTTATATCCTAAAGAAATTTTCTTTGTTTCTTCGTTGATATCTTTTATATAAACTTCAACTGTATCTCCAACTTTTACAACTTCGCTTGGATGTTTAAGTCTAAGCCATGAAAGCTCAGATATATGAATCATACCCGAAACTCCGTCTAAGTCAACAAAAGCACCATACGGAGTCAGAGTTTTTACAACACCTTTATATGTTTTTCCGATTTCACAGGAATCCCAAAACGCTGCTTGTTTCTTCTCTTGTTCATCTCTTAAAACGCTCTTGATAGAACCGATAATTTTCTTTCTTCTTCCGCGTTGTGAGAACTCAATAATGCGGAAAGATACCTCTTTATCTTTCAAATCTTCTAGGTTTTCATCGCGATTTATTGTTGCCTGAGAGGCAGGAATAAATACCCTTATTCCGTTGGATACTACAATTATACCGCCGTTAATAACCTCGGCTACTTTGCTCTTGAGAACTTCCTTTGTTTCGTTAGCCTTTTCTAATATCTCATAGCCTTTCATTGCATCAACTCTCTTTTTAGAGAGCATAATTGTGCCTTCCTGGTCATTGGTCTTCATGATAAGAAGCTCGAGTCTGTCGCCGACTTTAACAACTTCTTCAGGGGATGCAATCGGAGCAGCAGAAAGCTCTTCAATCGGTATAAATCCTGTCTGTTTTCTGCCATCAACTTCAACATAGACTTCATTTGGCGCAATGCTGGCAACAGTTCCCATGACCCTTTCATTTGTATTTAAACTTTTCAGAGATTCTTCAAGCATCTCCTCAAAATTTTCGTTTTCGTTTACGCTGGATTTGATTTCTTCATTCATTTTATCCAGTACCTCCTTTATTATCCTCGAGGGTGTAGATGCCCCCGCCGTTATGCCTATCTTAGAAAAACCACTTACAAAATCCAAGTCCAAATCATCAGCCGTTTCAATCATAATAGTATTTTTACAGTTCCTAATACAAATATCGTAAAGCTTATTTGTATTAGAACTGTTACGATCGCCTATAACAATCATACAGTCTGATTTTTTTGACAAAGTATCTGCCTGCGCTTGTCTCTTCGATGTAGCATTACATATTGTATCAAAAATTTCAGCGTTTGTATATAGTTTTTTTATAATTTTTAAACATTTTTTCCATATATATTCGTCAAATGTTGTTTGTGCTACAACACAAACGCCGGTATTTTTCTTTTTCTGAATTATTCCTATTACTTTTTCTAAATCATCTTCGTTATTAAATGTATAACATTCATTTTTGCAAAAGCCTATTATACCCTTAACCTCAGGGTGTTTAGAATCTCCGGCTATCAACACCACTTTTCCTTCACTGCTTTTTTTATCGACAATATTGTGGATTTTTGAAACAAAAGGACAGGTGGCGTCGATAATCTCAACTTTCATTTCAGTAAGTTTGTCATATACAGTTTTTGCTACTCCGTGGGAACGAATGATAACAGTAGAAAATCTATCAGCCTCACAAACATTAGCAATTGAAGCAACTCCTAATGAATGAAGTTCTTTAACAATTTCTTTATTATGAATAATCGGACCCAATGTACAGCCGTTATTTGTTTTTTCAGCTAAATCATAAGCAATATTTACAGCTCTGTTTACGCCGAAACAAAAACCCGCAGTATCGGCAACAGTTATTCTTTTCAATTTATATCCTGCTCTCTTAATGATTTTATATTATCCATAATAATTCTTGTCGCTTCTCTAAGCTCTTTTGATGCTCCTGTTTTAAGTCCCATATCATATAAAGAAAGAGGTTCACCAAAATGAACAATTTTGAAAAAGCCTTTTTTGGTTATACAAACAGGTATTACAGGTGTTTTTGAATTATATGCTATTAGTGAAACCCCGTTTTTAGGCGGCAAAAATTTTCCGTCTTTCGATCTGGTGCCTTCTATAAAAATCCCCATTAAATTTTCGTTTTGCAAAATTTGTTCAAAATGTTTAATAGATGATATATCGCTTCTGCCTCTTGCAATAGGAAAGCAGCCCATAGAACGCAAAAAACCACCCAAAAGTTTATTGTCAAACAACTCTGCTTTGGCCATAAAAAATATTTGTCTTCTTTGACCGATTATCATATACAACGGATCCATTCCCGAGATATGATTTGAAGCTAAAATATAGGCTCCTTTCTCAGGAATATTCTTTTTATTGATAAATTTAACTCTACACAGAAATGTCACCAAAGGTCCGAATAGTACTCTTAAAAAATGATAAAATCTGCTGTTTTTTGTCATATATGCTCCTTCATAATAGCAAGCAAGCGATTTACCGATTCTTCGAGAGATTCATCAGATGTATCAACTTCAATAGCATCGCTCGCTGGTTTGAGTGGCGCAATATCACGATGAGAATCGGCATAATCACGATCTATAACATCTTGAAGAATATCATCATATTTTATATCCATGCCTTTTTCTATTAGCTCGTCATATCTCCTTTTTGCTCTGCACTCTGGAGATGCAAACAAGAAAATTTTGAGTTTGGCGTCAGGTAAAACAACAGTTCCTATATCTCTGCCGTCCATAATAACATTATTAGTTTTTGCCATATTCCTCTGTAAATCCAGTAAAAACGCACGCACCTGCGGTATTTTTGATACAGAAGATGCCATCATAGAAATTTCAGGTGTTCTGATAAGAGAAGAAACGTCTTCGTTATTAAGCAAAACTATTTGTTCGTTTTTTTCGTTGAAGGCTAACTTTACTTCAGTTTTATCCAGTATAGCAAGAACTTCAAGAGTGTTATCTGTTTTAACGTTTGCTCTTTGACAAGCAAGCGCTATTGTTCTGTAAAGCGCTCCCGTATCTACATATATAAACCCTAGTTCTTTAGCAGCCATACGAGCAATAGTAGATTTTCCTGCTCCCGCCGGGCCATCAATGGCAATTGCAATAGACATATTAATTCTCCTCATTTAAGTTTATTTTTTATTATTAATAAT
>DEKP01000014.1:0-11111 GCA_002353935.1 Ruminococcaceae bacterium UBA2719
CAACCACACTATCAGGTCTTGTGTTGTTTTTATTGTTGTCATCTTTCCATATCTTTGTTATGTTTGCGGTAGTAGTTGGTATGTTAGTTAATATTGCGCTATTGCTGCCTTCTTCTTGCGTTAGATAGCTAATATAACCATCTACAGGAAGTTCTTCTACAGAATAAGTGTATGCATTATGATTATCATCATATTTAGGCAAATTGGTAAATATATGTTTCCAATTGTTTTGAGCATTCAGTTCAAATGGTTCACCATAATCTTCTCCGTTTCTCTTGAGTTGGACAAAAACAGCGGCAGGACGAAGGAGAATTGAATCTCCAACCCACTCTTTTTCCACTTCAAAGGTCGTTGGTTCAAAGAGAGAAACTTTTACGATATTACTGTTTATTCCAGTTATATAATCTACTGGATTTCCAAAAGTATCCAAAGCAATCCAATCGCAGTATGAACCGTTGTAGGCAAGCTTTGTATCATAACTCGTATCCGGCGCCTTCATCTTAACATACAAGCGAGAAAGCGAGTTGGCAGGTATAACGGCAGGATCTCCGTTGGAATCAAGATATTCAAAGGCAAGACTGCGTACAGCACTTTTATCCGTTGAGTCTGTGTATTCCTGCCAAGAGCTATCCTCGCCCAGTTTTCCGGGTTGATCAGAGGTGGAGTACCAAACACGAATCGTATAGCCTTTGCCCTCAGGGTGAGAGGTATCTACGCCCTCAAAGCTGCCCTGCCAATACTCATTCTCGCCTGGGGCAAATATAAAGCTGTCATCCTTAAGTATATACCGCTCAACGCTGTCATAAACTACAAGGTTCGTTATATCAGCTACACCTGTACGTATACATAACTGGTAGGTATATTCTTCCCCTGGATTAGCGTTCGCTATAAGCGGCTCATATTTTGTAGTATTCGGCGTCATAACAGTCTTTTGCAGTGACTGGTGAGAGGCGTCTACATAGGTTATCGTATACTCCTCTGAGGCATACCTAAATCCATATTCTAGCTCTCCACTCTCGTTGATATCAAGCTCCTGCGGATCCAAAAGCCCATCATCAGAAATAAGACCTCCAAGTCTCTCGCCGTCTGCACGCACTACTTCCGAATATGCACGGTTAACATAAGTGTTTCCATATTCCAATAAACTATCAGAATTTATGGAAAAAGGAATTCTAAAACTAATATGAATTTCTGAATCACTATTTGTTTGAACGAAATAAAATGGATTATCGCTAAAGTTAAAGCGCAGGGCTATGTGAGTTCTGCCCGTGTTGCGCCAGTTGGGGGTTACTTTAAGATCAGCCCTCTCTTTTAGCATCTCTATAAATTCATCAAGCTCTATCTTATTAAAATCACTGTCGAAAAGACCTACCGTGCCGTAATTAGTCCGGCAAGTCAGAGATGAGAGCAATTCATCTTTTGTCGCTTCCAAATCTACACCCGCCGGCAAAAGGTCATAAATTCCAAAAAAGCTTATTCTTTCTTCTGGATGGTAATAATCTTTATACGGTTCTTCATAGCGGTTATTTGCATGCAAACTAAAAGTTATATTATAATCTCCTGTAAAAATCTCCTCGCTTACATCAATTTTACCATTGTATAATTTTTTAGAAATCCTTTGATCACAGGTAGCATGCGGATCATAATATTCCCATTGTGCCTTAACTGGCTTAATATTTCGTTGGCGGTATTCTCCGTAGCGCTCTTGGTCAATATCAGCTATAAACTCGCTGGAGTAGGAAGTGATGCTTTCCGGCTGATTGACCCAAACTTTTTCGCCATCATCGTTGACTAAATATGACTTTATATAAGAGAAATTATACAAAGTTCCAGACTCGGGGATCTCATCCTCTGTCATAAAAAACTCAGTTGAACAGGATGAGTTTGTATTCAAACTGGTAGTCATATCTTTTATAAGAAAGTAATATCCAACCACATGTTCTTCTCTGGTAAAATTTGATATTATATACTCATTCTTGTTAAAGCTTTTATACAGTTCGTAATCGTTTTGTCCCGCATAGCGCACATATAGCTCAACGTTATATTTTATTGTACCTAGACCAACCCGCCTGAAACAGTAGTCGTCATCTTCCATTTTTACATTTTCATGGTCTTTGTTCTCGTAAAGCAACAAATCGTCACCAAACTCCACGTCCATCTTTTTGCCGGAATATGTAGCGACAGGTCTTATTATCCAGCTTACTTCGTTTTGATAACCTACATTATCACCAACAATATCCTGATAACGCATTTTTTGGTCTGGATCAGAATTTGCTTTACTAACATCATAATTTCCCGAAGGATAATTAAAGGAATAATCAGCCAGGTTGATAGTCACATCATCGGTAGCGAGATCTTCTTCCTCGGTTCTGTCTTTATATGTACCCCTAAGCACAGCTTCATTTCGGACAATCAAATTGCCGTTTTCTTCTTTGTAGTTATCCTTGGGATAAGCTACATTAACAGAGCTTGATCCATAATCATACATGATTTTATATTCATCTCCTTGGGTTGGAGACATAAGGTTTGAGTCTCTGTCAAATACAAGGCAGTCTTCAGGAAAGCTATCCGTAACATAAAGTCCATCTGCACCTATCCAAGGATAACTAGGATGATATTCATAAAAATCAAATTCGTATCTGACCCAATAGTATTTATCTGCGTTTTCGCTTAAGTAGCCCGCATTTTTTACCTGAGAAGCTCTCTTTTCCAAAGTATATTGATAGCGCTGCCAGGGATGGTTGAAAGCGCGTTCATATTTAAAGCTAATTTCATTAGAAACTACTAACGGATCCTCGCTGCCTTTTTCCTTCAACGTTGCCTGTCCTTTATAGGTAGAGGTTCTCTCACATGAATCTTCATAAGGTTCCGGGCGGTGTTTTAGAGAGTTATATTCAATCTCGATTTCTATGTCGCCTTCAAAATTGCTGTACTCTCCCAAAGTCTCTGCGTTAGAAAAAATCAAACTTTCAGAATAAGGAGAATATGGGTTATTTATTAGGCTCCATTGATAGCCTGAATTTTCATAGTTAGCTCCAAATTTAGCTGAATAACTCAAATCTTTCAAATAATAAAAAATGTTCGGAATACGGATGTTGAGCTCACCGGGCTCATAGGTCTTATCAAGGGAATTGTTTTTATAATGTATAAATATTGTTATAATGCGAGTTTCTTCTTGATCATACGTTAAATGTGAAGCGTTCCAGTTGCTTTCTGTCAACGGAGTTTGTCCGTTATCGACAGCAGAATCATAAAAGACCAGTCCGAGGCTCCACGGATTCTCCCCGTCGCCGGTTTGTGCGGGCAGTGTTTTTATGTTGCCAAGCGGCGGCAACAGGTCTTCTGCGCTCTTTGGTGTTGAAGCTTGAGAATCTTCAACGGCCTGCTCTTCCTGCTGGAGCTCTTCATTTTGCGCTTCCTGCAAATCTTGAGCAGGTTGCTCTTCCTGTACATTTTCCTGCGCCGATTCTAACACGCCTTGTGGCACTGCTTCATCCGCAGCGCTGACAACTATTCCCTGTGCAAAAACAGAAAACAACAGACACAGTGCGCATAAAATCGACAATGTCTTTTTTAAGGTTTTACCTTTCATAATCAACTCTCCTTTATTTAATTTTGTATATTGATTATTTATTAAATCAAATTCCGCAATTCATGTCGCCGGCGGAAATAGTTTTTGTAAGTCTTGAAACTCGTTCAAAAAACTCGTTTCGAGAAATTTGTATAAAAATTTTTATTAGTTAAATATTTTCAACGACTAAATACAAAACATATTTTTTCACAACATAAATATAACATATAACAAACAGTTTTTTAATAGAAAAACTTCGTTATATCAAAGCTTTCCCACCGTATTGCAGTAAAAACAGCGGGAAAGCTTTTAGTAAGATATCAATCATCAAACTGCGGTTGTAACAAGCCATATGAGCCGTCCTTGCGAATATATACGACATTAACCTCGTTGGTATCGCAGTTAGTAAACATATAGAACTTGTGTCCTACCATATTCATCTGCAGAATTGCTTCTTCAACTGATATAGGTTTGATCGGGATCTGTTTATTACGTACAATTTCAATATTATCTTCTAGCTGATCATCCTCAGCTTGCGGTATAAGATCATCAATCGAGCCGGTACGAAGGCGCTTTGAAAGTCTTGTCTTATTTTTGCGTAATTGTCTTGCAAGAACATCAATGCATTTATCAACAGCGTCGTTCATCTCTGGCATCGTTTTTTCTGCTCTGTATACCATAGCACCGTCGTGAATGGTAATTTCAACAGTCTGATCATTTTTGTTCAGAGTTACAACAACATCTGCATATGCATTGTCCGAGAAAATTCTGTCAAATTTTGAAAGCTTTTTCTCAACTCTTACTTTAAAATTATCCCGGAGATTAACTTTTCTAGCAGTATAGGTAACCTTCATAATAATGCCTCCTTACGCATTAATATTTATTTTCTTCCGCCGCCATTACCTCTTCGAGAGTAAGCGCGGGTTTCTCCTCTTTTCAAATCTGACATCTTGTCCTCACTTGTACGTTTGAACTTCGACATCATATCTTCAAATGACGCACCCTTGTCTGACGAACTTTGCCATTCAAAATTGCCCGGTGATGTTACCGCCGGAGCCGGCTCATATTTTTTCCGCGGTCTATTTTGGGTGCGATTGCGCTCTCTGTTTGGCTGTTTGCTGTTATCAGCCGATTCCATCTGTTTTATCGAAAGAGCTATTTTTCCATCATCAGATACTGATATAACCTTGCACTTAACAGCTTGTCCTACTTTAAGCACGCTCTTAATATCATCTACATAAGACCTGGAAACTTCAGATATATGTATCATACCCTTAATACCGTCTTGAGTTTCGACAAATGCGCCGAAATTAGTAATTCCTGTGACTGTGCCGTTAATAACGGCGCCAACATTAATTGACATTTAGTTATAAACCCCTTGAAATATTTCTTTAATATATAAAATGTTCGCAAATCAGTTTTGCAGAACTTTCAAAAACAAAAACAGAATTATCAAATTAGCAAATATAAAAAATTTGTTAATTTGCAAGCTTAGTCGCCTGATACATTGACAAACACACGCTCGCCGGTTTTTACATAATCAAACTCATCGCGCGCAATTTGCTCAACGTAGTCAGAAAATTCCTTATCTGTATAATTATAAAGCTTATTCATCTCATCGTTTTTTATCTCTTGAACTTTTATCTGATTGTTAATATCTTTCAATTCATCTTTTTTGCTTTTTATCTGAGAATGAATATTCAAAAGCGTGAAAACAGCATAAGCAACAAATGCCAAAACAGCAACATATAAAAATATGTAAACCAATTTAGACGGCTTTTTAGTCGACTTGCTTTTTTCTTCTATTGCGTCTTTTATATCGTTTTGATGGGTTTCGCTTTCTTTTATATTGTAATTTTTCTCTTTCATCTTTCGTTTTTCCTTTTTTATGAAACACAATGTTTAATAATCTATATATTTTTTCACCTACATTATACACCATAAATACTGCTATTTTCAATAGTAAACTGAAAATTTTTTTTAATATTTTCGTAGATTTTGTAAAAATATTCTTAAAAAACTTAATTATAAGCGAATAAAATTTTATTGATATCTCACCAAATGTAAACCTATAAACAAAAAAACCTATAAGTTCTCCAAATATCACAAACATTCTAACCCCTGTGCTGTTAAATGGAATTGAAAAAATCGAAGACGCAATTCCTGTAACAGAAAAAAACACTATATCACAAATCAGTGTTACCTTTTTGGTGTTATTAAATATTAAACGAATTATTCTAAAAACATCGTAAAATACGCCTATAGATGTTCCAAATAATAATGATGATAAAAAATATGCTGTTTGATCAGATAGCGAAAACCACATACTCATCTTAATAATCTTGATTTTAATGACTTTGAAGATGAATTTAAATATTGCAAGGAATTTATTTCTCCGTCAATCGATACATCCCCTGTATCAAGGCTAAGCTTATTAATATGTAACATATTACCTTTAACAACAAGAGTGCTGTTATCTGTCTTTATGGTAATAGTCTGTTCGTCAAAATGCGGTACATCCAAAACACCTGTTAGATTAAGCACGTGTCTGTTGTCAAGCATTAGCGTATGCGGTGTATGCGATGCGTTTGTCTTTATTTCGGGCATAAAAAAACCTCCGTAAATCTTTTACATTAGATTATATGGAGGAAAATTTATATTTATTCTCAATCTACAGGGGTATACATTGTCGCAGCGTCTTCTTTTTTTATGACCTCTTTTATACTTTCAACTTTGAATTTCAGCGTTTTGCTCTCAAAACGCAGCTCAATTATATCTCCAACCTTTACGTCATACGAAGCTCGGGCAATCTTGCCGTTTACTATAGCTTTTTTTGCATCACAAACCTCGTTGGCTATAGTGCGCCTTTTTATTATTCTAGAAACCTTTAAAAATTTATCCAGTCGCATAAAAACCTCTTAAATAATTGATTATACTATCTCAAGCTAAATTTAAATATAAAAATATGGAGCCGGCAAAAGCCGACCCCGATGTTTTAAGAACTATTACTTATTAACAGCTTCTTTGAAAGCTTTACCGGCTTTGAAAGCAGGTACGTTAGAAGCAGCAATCTCAATTTTGTTGCCTGTTCTCGGGTCGCAGCCTGTGCGAGCATCTCTGTGTCTGCACTCAAATGTGCCAAAACCTACAAGTTGAATCTTTTCGCCGGCAGCGATAGTATCAACAATTGTGTCAAATGTAGCTGTTACAGCTTGTTCAGCATCCTTTTTGCTGATGCCCGCTTTTTCAGCTACAGCAGCAATAAGTTCTGTTTTTTTCATAATTACTTCCTCCAAAAAATTAGTGTGATTAGTCATCACTATATTTAACTTCTTCCCAAAGGGAATTAATTAACGTATCAGAAGCCGTTTTTAAATCGATGTTTCTTTTTACGGCTAAATTTTCAAGCTTTCTGAATCTGTCGGAAAACTTATCGTTTGCAGTATAAAGCGCCTGCTCGCTGTCGATATTTAAAAATCTGGCAACATTTACGACAGAAAACAGCAGATCGCCTAGCTCTTGTGTTTGCTTGTCCTTATCGTTTTCAGAAATTGCAGATATTAGTTCGTTATATTCTTCCAATATTTTTTTAGACGCATCATTAACATTTTTAAAATCCACGCCTGACTTTGCAGAGCGTTTTTGAATTTTTTGAGCACGCATCAAAGACGGAAGGCTTTTAGCAACACTGTCAAGGGTATCGCTTATAAGCTCCTGCTTTTTAGTCTGCATTTTTATCTTATCCCAGTTTTTCAAAACCGCCTCAGGGGTATCTGCCGTAACATCGGAGAAAACATGCGGGTGTCTGATAATAAGCTTGTTGCAAACGTCATTGCATACATCGTCAAAATTAAACCTTTGCTGCTCCTCTTCCATAAGTGTATGAAAAACAACCTGCATCAAAACATCGCCTAACTCTTCTTTTAACAATTCAGAATCATCGGTATCTATCGCTTCAACAGCTTCGTAGGTTTCTTCTATAAAATTCTGACGAATAGATTTATGCGTCTGTACTCTGTCCCAGGGACAACCATTCTCAGAACGCAATATCTTCATAATTTCAAGCAAGTCAAATATATTATATTTATCCTTAAATTTGAAGTCCAAAAAGCGTTCCTCCTAAGCGCAAAAAATCCAAAAAATGCCTTTGTTATCACATATTTTACCCTAACAGATGTAGTTTTGCAAGAAGATTTACAAGATTTTTACTTTTTGGCAACATTTTAACTTCATTTTCAGTAAAAGTGTGCAAAAGTAACAACACAAACAGATATATTATAGCTGCAATGACGATAGATAGTATTGTTGAAACTGTAGAAGATATGTGTGCAGAAAGCAGTTTATATGATAAATAAGCCGTACCTCCACAGCACACAGCGCCAATGAGCGGTTTTATAGTGGTACTTATAAAATCAGGAACCACTCCTGCTTTCTTTATAAGGAAGTACATACCTACTACGCATACAAATAAATATGCTACCAACGATCCAATCGCAGCGCCCATAATATTTATGCTAACCATGCTGACAAACAAATAGTTGAGCAAAACCTTCATTACCATTGCAATAGAGTACAACTTTAACGGCATATCTATTCGCCCTACTCCCTGAAGCATACTGCAAATAGGAGTAGAAGCAGCTATAAATATGACTGATATACCAAATACACGCAAAACATTTGCACCAATTGACGCTGAATGACCTACATAAAACA
Organism: Ruminococcaceae bacterium UBA2719; assembly: GCA_002353935.1. Classification (GTDB taxonomy): domain Bacteria; phylum Bacillota; class Clostridia; order Oscillospirales; family Acutalibacteraceae; genus Ruminococcoides. The sequence continues at coordinate 8,285 of DEKP01000014.1, forward strand.
GTGAAATTATCGGATACGGAATAGCAAACAAACCTAAACCGGCTGGTAAAGTGAAGATCATTGTGAGTTTCAAAACCGTTTCTATGCTCTTTTTAATTTCAGTTTTTTCTCCTTTTGTGTACGCAGCTGTAACACTTGGCATAGCGCTGGTTCCAAACGCCTGAGTCATAGTAGTAACAAGCTGCATAATTGTCAGTGCATATCCATAAGCCCCCATTAAATAGGTATGGATAGTAATCGGGTTTTCTTTTGTAGGCTTTAAAGGTATCATTTTTATTATATCGTCGCCATGTTCAGGCGTTGTGTACTGTGCAATAAGTCCATCGCGATTTGTCTGTGACATTTTATATAATACATTTTGAATTACTATATTATCAATACTTGAACTCAAAGCCATAACCAAAGCGGCAAGCCCTACAGGGATAGCAGTTTTTAGTATCAAAACAAACGTTTCTCGCTGAGAACGAGCGTCGACAGAATTTTCAAGATATTCTTTCGGAACCTGAAATTTCCTGCGACTATAATATATACGCATAAATAAATATGAAAAGAATGAGCCTATGGAAATTCCGGCTATGGCACTCGCGACAGAATACCCCAAAAGCGTATACATTGCGTCAGCTTCACTGCCAAAAGTTTTACCAAAAACCGTAGCACGAGCGCTATATTCGTTCATTCCCCTTGTCATTACAAGATAAGCCAAAGACAAGCCAAAAACAACTTTAGTTCCTACTTCAATAACCTCTGACAAGGCTGTGGGAAACATATTTCGCTGTCCTTCATAATAACCGCGATATATAGATACTAAACATCCAAAAAAGACAGATGGCGCTAAAGTCATCATAGAATATATTGAATATGGCGATTTGATTATATTTACATATATGAAGCTGATCCCTATCATCAGTGTAAAGCATACTGCGCCCATTATGACAAAGAAGGGCTTTGAGGCTTTGTGGATTACCGATACATCCTTATATCTTTTTTGAGCTATGCTCTCAGATATAAGCCTGGATACCGCTATTGGAAAACCTGCCGTAGCGATTGTAAACAGAGGAACATAAACCTCGTAAGCGTTTCCTAAAAGGCCGGCTCCTATTCCTGCATATTCATCGCCAAAAATGGTATACATTCTTGTCAAAACGACCTTATAAAGCATACCCATAAGCTTTACAAGTATCATTCCGATACTCATAATAAAAGCGCCTTTTAAAAAGGTTTGAGATGAATTCTTTTTTATAGAATCATTATTCATTTAAATAAACTCCAACAACTTAATTTAATAGTTTATATTAGGTTTTATTATATTACTTAATTTTATTGCCGCAATGAGGACAAAACTCGCTGCCTTTCGGTACATATTGTGAACAAGAAGAACATTGCACTAGTTTTTTGTGTATATTGATCTGCTCTATTATGCTATCCAATTGACCTTTCAAATCGTCTATTCTCTGAATTTCTGCTGAAAAATCTTCTTCCCTTTTATTTTTCAAAGCGAGATAGTATTTTTCTCCAAGAGCAGCATAATCTTTTTTGATATCAGACTGGATTCTGACTTTATATGTATTTAGCTTTGCAAAATCAATGCCATCGGATACTTTTTCTCCAACTGCAGAAGCACAGCCCTTTACATTGGTTACAAAATCATCAAAATTACTCATAATTACATCTCCTTTTAGAGGTATGTTTTAGCACATAAATATTACAATGTCAAGCCTCAAATGAAAATTTAGATTTTCTTTATAAAAAAAATTTATATTTATTTCATGATTTCTTCATAAAATGATAAAACTCGGTTTTTTCTTTGAAGCATTTCATCAAAACGATTAATATATTCATACGGATATTTAAAATTAAATATTCGTTCAATATAGTTAGACTTAGGATCTTTAAGCTTTGATACCGCTCCTGCTCCGCACGCTAAAACCGTATGTATTTCTTCCATCATATATATATTATATTCCGAAAAATATCCGACTTTTGCCCAGCCGGTATTATCAAGGTTAGAAAGCATCTTACTTTGGCGGTACAAGTAATACGGTTCGTAAGAATTTTGCGATAATGTTGAATTTGCATAAGACAACATATCGGGTGTAAACTGATTGTTTTTCGCATCATCTGATAACTGATTTAAAGCGGAACTTCGTTTTAGCGCCAGTGTATGCACTGTAACGCTTTCGGGTGATAGTGCACAAGCTTTATCTATGCTTTGCTGAAAACTATCTAAACTCTCACCCGTAAGGCCTGCTATCAAATCCATATTAATGTTATCAAAGTCATATTCTCTTGCAAGTTCAAATGCTTTTATCGTCTGAGCGGCAGTATGACGTCTGCCTATCGTTTGAAGCACGTTGTCGTTAAAGGTCTGAGGATTTATCGAAATTCTTGATACGGGAAAATTTTTAATAACTTTCAGCTTTTCTGCGGTAACAGTATCGGGACGGCCGGCTTCAACCGTAAATTCTTTGCAATAAGAAAAATCAAAATTCAAGATGATCTCAGAAAGCAAAACTTCCAATTGAGATGGTGAAAGCGTAGTAGGCGTGCCGCCGCCTATATATACAGATAAAAGTTTTAATTTTGATATTTTTGCTATATTCGCCGTAAATTTAATCTCTTTTAAAAGCAACTTTATATAATCATCTAACAAAAACTTTGCTTTCTCTACAGATTGAGAAACAAACGAACAATAACTGCACCTAGACGGACAAAAAGGTATAGAAATATACAAAGAAAACGAACGCTCGTCCGACATAGAAATAATGTCGCGCTGATTGTGTTCAATCTTTTTGCACATAGATATTTTCTCATCACTTACACGCAATTT
>DEKP01000014.1:11165-28641 GCA_002353935.1 Ruminococcaceae bacterium UBA2719
TTTGTCAGCATAATCTGTAGATTTTTCGTTTACAAGGGTTCGATAAAGCTTTGTTGGTCTTACGCCTGTAAGCACGCCCCAAGAAAGCGTTGTACTATAATATTCACACAAAATATCATATAGCATAATCGCTAAATCAAGCTCGTTATCCTCTCCTATGCCGCCTTCTTTTCGTCTGTAAAAACCATCTATGCTGACTTCTGCGATAATTTTGTCTCCTACATAAGTATATACATAGGGCATTTGCAAAGTTTTGCAATCATGCTTTACTTCGATTTTTTCAAAATGTGAAAAAGCTCTTATTAAATTTTCAATCTCATAATGGTATTTATGGTTATCAATATATAAATTCATAGTTAAACTAATTTATCATTTAAAAAACGGATTATACTTTTTTTCATGTGATAAGGTGGATATATAGTAATGACCGGGATAAATATTAAATTCGCCGGTTAAAGATGAGATGCGTTTTATCGATTTTATCATATCGCTCTGGCATCCTGTCGGAAGATCTGTGCGCCCCACAGATTCACAAAACACCGTATCTCCGGTAAAAATATTATCATCAATAATATAGCATCCGGATCCTTTTGTATGCCCTGGGGTATGAATGAATTTAACAGTAGAATGGCCAAAATTTATAGTATCGTTGTCTTTTAAAAAACGATCTATCACAAAAGAATTCAACCGTATATTTCTGACAGAAGACCTGTTGTATAACCCGTGGGTAAGAATTTCACGCTCGTATTCACAGGCGCACACTGTAGGTTTATATCTTCTGCTCAGTTCAGCAACAAATCCGATATGATCAAAGTGACCGTGGGTTAAAAAAACGAAGTCGAGTTTTTCGCCGTTGTTGTCTATTGTTTCCAACAACGCTTCACTATAGTCTCCCGGATCAACAACCGCCAGCCTCGATGTTTCCTGATCTTTTAATAAATAACAATTTTCCTCTAATTGTCCTACTACAAAAATCTTAATCTCTATCATTTTTTCAGTTCTCCGGAATCCAGTATTATAGTAACAGGACCGTCGTTTGTTAAAGATACTTTCATATCCGCTCCAAAAACACCTGTTCCAACTTTTTTTATTTTAAAACTTTTAATTTTTTCTACGAAATATAAATACAGTGCTTTGGCAACATCGGGTTTAGCAGAAGCAAAGAAGTCTGGCCTTCTGCCTTTTATACAGTTCGCAAACAAGGTAAATTGAGAAACCACCAGTATATCGCCGTTAATATCCAATAAAGAATAGTTCATTTTATCATTTTCGTCTGAAAATATTCTTAAATTTACAAGCTTTTGTACCAATATATCAGCGTCCGACTCATTATCTCCTTGACCTATACCCAAAAGCACCAAAAGCCCTTTATCAATTTCTGAAACTGTTTCACCGTCAATTTCAACCTGCGCAAAACTGACGCGCTGAATCACAACTTTCATAATTATACCCTCGTTATTGATAAAATGGAATTTATCTGTGCTAAATGCGACATAACAGAACGTAAATGATCCATATTTTTAATTTCAATAGTTAATGTAACAAGAGCCTGATTATTGCCGATTTCTCGGGAATTGAGCGTATGAATAAAAATATGCATAGCGGAAAGTTCTTTTGTAACATCAGCCAAAAAACCGGTTCGATCGTTGCATAATATCTCAAGAGTACTTTGGAACGAATCCTTAATATCGCTGTCCCAATGAGCTTTTACCCAGCGCTGCGGTTCTTCGCACTCAGAAAGATTTTCAGGAACATTGGTACAGCTACGTGTGTGTATAGACACACCAAATCCGCGCGTAATATACCCTATTATTTCATCTCCCGGCAGCGGATTACAGCAACGGGAAAACTTAATAAGACAATCGTCTACGCCCTCTATTGTAACACCTGAACCTACATGATTTTTCTTTGAAGCTGATTGCTCGTCGGTTATTTCATGAACTTCAGGCACTTCTTTTTTGTACTTTTTATTATATATCTCTTTGATACGAGGCATGATTTTCCATAGCTGTATGCCTCCGTAACCAATAGATGCATAGAAATCATCAACGCTATTACAATGGTGACGTTGTATGATAGGAGCCAAACACTCTTCTAAATCTTCCTCGGCAAACTGCATGCCAGCCTTTTTGAGTTCATGCTCAAACTGAGCCTTGCCTTCTGTTATATTTTCTTCGCGCTTCTCTTTTTTGAACCATTGACGAATTTTGGTACGAGCACTGTTAGTTTTTACAATCTTTAACCAGTCACGTTTCGGTCCGGAACCCTCTTTTTGAGTTAAAATTTCTACAATATCGCTGTTTTGCACCTTATAGTCAATTGGAACTATCTTGCGGTTGACTTTTGCGCCTACCATCCTGTTTCCTACTCCGGAGTGAATGGCATATGCCATGTCAATAACCGTTGCTCCATACGGCAAAGATATAACATCTCCCTTTGGAGTAAACACATAAACCTCGTTAGGAGATAAATCGTTTTTTATAGTTTTTACTATATCGGTAGCGTCTTCTGCTTCAGACTGTATCTCCAGCATTTTGCGCACCCAAACCAGGCGTTCTTCTAACGAATCCTGCTTTGAATCTTTTACGTTTAGCTTGTATTTCCAATGCGCCGCTATTCCATATTCAGCTGTTTGGTGCATTTCATAGGTTCTTATCTGAACTTCAAACGGTATACTGTTTTTATCAAACACAGTTGTATGAAGAGACTGATACATATTAGGTTTTGGTGTAGAAATATAGTCTTTGAATCTATTTGGCAAAGGAGTAAAAATATCGTGAACTATACCCAAAACGTTATAGCAATCCGAAATGGTATCAACAATTACTCTAACGGCAAAAACATCAAATATCTGATCCATACTTTTTCCCTGCATAAAGGTTTTTCTATATATAGAAATAATACTCTTTACTCTGCCTGAAATAGTAACATGAGGAATCGAATCTCCGATTTTATCTAAAATTTTCTCTTTTATTGTATCAATAAATTCATTGCGCTCATTTTCTGTTAAAGCAAGCTCATGCTCAATCTCACTATAACCGATCGGATCAAGATAACGTATCGAAAGGTCTTCAAGCTCATCTTTGATATTTTTCATACCAAGCCTATGAGCTATAGGCGCATAAACTTCCATACACTCCAAGGCTTTGTCCCTGCGTTTTTGTTCTTCTACACATTCAATCGTGCGCATATTATGAAGTCTGTCTGCAAGCTTTATGATAATAACACGTATATCGTTACTCATTGCAATAAGCATTTTCCGAACATTCTCAGCCTGTTGCTCTTCGCGGTCGACATATTTAATTTTGCTGATTTTTGTTAACCCGTCTACTATAAGAGAAACTTCTTCGCCGAATTTTTCTTCTATTTCATCTAAAGTAACAGAGGTGTCCTCAACTACATCGTGCAAAAGCGCCGAAATAATAGAATCTGTATCCATCCCCATATCCGTTAAAATGCACGCTACAGATGTTGGATGTAAAATATACGGTACTCCTGAAACGCGTCTCTGATCACCATGAGCTTTGTTCGCAAACTCATAAGCTTTTGTAATTTTTTGCTTATCATAATTCACAGGACTTTTGTCCATCATAGATAACAGTTCTTCAAAATCCTGATAATGAATACTCTGCGTCAAGAGATCACCTCCTTAAGTTTTTGGATAATAAGAGAATCAGCTAAATTAACCTTACTCTCAACCTCACATAATTTTATATCGCAAACATATATTCCTTCAAATATACGAATAAGATTAAGTTCATTCATACATTCAAGTATAACTCGAAGTTTTCCGTAATTTATATTACTTTTAAGACGATACAGAAAAGTAGCTATTGAATGTCTAAAACCGCCGCTTTGTCTCAAAAAACGATAAACAATTGCAAATTCATCTCTTGTAGGCAATATTGATTCCGCGTCTTTCTTTGAAATATCATCTCCGCGGCAAAAAGCTTCAAATGTTTCTTTTGCAAAAATATTATATTCATAATCAAAGCCAGAAAATTTAATATCTCTAATAACAATCGAAAGGCTCTCTATATTATTATATACATTTACTCCCAAGTTAACCGCCAAATCGACAGTGTCTCCAATTTCAAAGTCAAATTCCTGCAAAGTTGTTGAAAATTTTAAAGCAACAACTGTTGAACCTGCGCGAGCAAGCGACAATTTAAGATGCTTTCCACCGGATAACGGCGTAATTTCTACAATTTTCATACTATACAAGCCAAAAATCGGAGTAGGATTTCCTGCGCCGTAAGGCTCTAAAAGTTCAAGTTCTGATGCAAGAGAAACAGAAAGCTGCGATGGATTTAATTTGCAATCGAGCTCCAGCTGCGGCACAGGCATCTCAAAATTCTTTGCGTAGTCATTAATAGCTGCAATAAATTTATCTATGTTTTCTGTTTTTAAGCTAAATCCCACAGCCATGGGATGTCCGCCATACTGCGTCAACAAACTGCTGCAAGAAAATACGGCGTCGCAAAGCGAAAAGCCTTTTACACTCCTACCAGAAGCGCGACACTCCTGTCCGTCAGAAGATATTATAATTGTCGGCTTAGAATATATTTCTTTTATTTTGGAAGCAACGATACCTATAACTCCCCTGTGCCAATTTTCTCCAGTTAATATAATTATACGATTTTGAACAAGACGAGGATCGCTCATTATTCTATCGTTAATATCATCTAAAATTTGCTTTTCAATCGCCTTACGTTCAGCATTATCCTTACCTAATTCTTGAGCTATTTCATAAGCATAATCATAGTCCTCAGTCAACAGCATAGATACTGTATTCTTAGAAAGACCCAGTCTGCCTGCGGCGTTGATACGCGGAGCTAAATTAAATGATATGTTTCCCGCAGTGATTTTTTTGTTTATTAGACCTGATTCTTCCAAAAGTGCCGAAATTCCAACTCTATCAGCATTTGTTATATGCCTAAGGCCGTTTTTAACCAACACTCGATTTTCTCCCAGAAGCGGCACAAGATCACCTATTGTGCCCAAGGCTACTATGTCGGAATAATTCTCAAGAAGCGAATCAAGATCACCATATTCGCCTTCTATAGCGCAAACCAGTTTAAACGCAACTCCTACTCCAGATAAACCTTTGAAAGAACTGGTGCAATCTTCTCTATGTAAATCTACCACAGCAACAGCCGCAGGAAGTTTATCCGGCGGTATATGGTGATCGGTTATAACAGTATCTATTCCAAGGCTGTTTGCATATGCCACTTCGTCAAATGCTGCAATCCCATTATCCACTGTAATAATCAACTGAACCTTATTTTCTGCCAAAAGGGTAACAGCATTATTATTGAGTCCATAACCCTCTTCTTCGCGTGATGGTATATAAAACATAACATTGGCACCTAAATCGTACAAATAAGAATATAGCAAAGCTGTTGATGTTACGCCGTCTACATCAAAATCTCCGTAAACACATATTTTCTCATCGTTTTCGATAGCTTCTTGAATACGATTTACTGCTTTATCCATATCTTTAATATCAAACGGAGAGGCAATCAGGTTCTCGTCAGACATAAAACTGATTATATCATTTTCATTAACAATGCCTCGAATATCCAACAGCATGGCAACAAAAGCGGATAGAGAATATTTCTGCGAAATCTCCATCGCACTTTCCTTATTTAATTTTGCAACTGTCCATTTCTTCATAAAGCGCCTCTGCTTTTTATTTGTTATCTTCTATCAATCTACGCGCATGCTCAAGCGCAGTATCTGTTATTTCTTCTCCGCCGATTATTCGTGCAAGTTCACGTATTCTGCCGTCTATATCCAGAATAGAAACACTTGTAAATGTTCTGTCGCTTTCTACTCTCTTTTTTATGAGTAAATGATTATCAGCAAAAGACGCTATCTGAGCTTGGTGCGTAACACACATAACCTGACGATCACCAGATAACTGACTTAACTTTTTACCAACTCTTTGAGCAGCTGAACCTGAAATACCAGTATCAATTTCATCAAAAATCAAGGTTTCTACAAAATCAGACTTTGACAGTACAGTTTTAATTGCAAGCATCATACGAGAAAGCTCTCCTCCTGATGCTATTTTTGCAACAGGTTTGGGATCTTCACCGGGATTGACGGAAATCAAAAATTCAATTTTATCATTTCCTCTGTTTGAAAGTTCAATTTTTTCAAAATCAACCACAAGTTTTATATTAGGCATAAGAAGAAAAGCCATTTCTTGCTCAACCTGATTTACAAATTGTTCAGCTGTATCGTGTCGAATTTTGGACAACTGTTGAGCAAGCTTGTTTGCGTTTGAATATAACTCATCATATTTATTTTGGAGCAACTCTCTGTTGACTTCATAATTTTCAAGTTCTGAAAGCTCTTTTCTGGCGTTTTCCAAATATTCTAAAATCTCTTCTTCAGTTGAGCCGTACTTCTTCTTAAGCTTATATAACAAATCGAGTCTTTCTTCGATTTCTTCGAGTTTAGCATCAGATGCTTCTATCTCATTCATATAAGAACGTATTTCCTCGGCACAATCCTGAATTTCATACAATGCCGATGAAAATCTGTTTGACAGACTCTCAACTTCATTCATATATTGCGATACAAAAATCAAAGACTCTGATACTGAATCTATTGCAGAAACTACTCCCTCAGCGTAAGAATCACCCTCTAAAATCATCAATGATTTTGTAAGTTCTTTTGAAATTCTTTCGCTGTTGAGCAAAGCAGTCTTTTCGTTTTGCAACTGATCATATTCGCCGATTTTAACATCAGCAGCCTCCAGCTCTTCTATCTGAAATTTTAATATATCAACTCTCTGCAAGCGCTCGGCATCATCACTGTTTGCGCTTGAAAGTTCATTTTCTGTCTTTTTCAGCTCTTTATAGATTGATCTGTACTCACTTAAAATCGGAGCAAAGTCTGACAAAGCGTCAATATATAAAATATGATAAGCAGAATTCATAAGTTCAAGAGAATCATTTTGTCCGTGGATGTTTATAAGATACTCACCGAGCTCTTTTAAAGCTGAAACAGATGCCGGTCGCGAATTTATATGACAACTGTTTTTTCCCGATACATACATTTCTCGCTGTAAAATCAACACATCATCCTCTATTGAAAATCCCATTTGTCTAAGCTTTCTTTTTACGAGCTCCGATATATTATCAAACGTTGCGCTGACAAGCGCAGAATTTGCACCGGCTCTAATTAATGTACGAGGAGAACGCTTGCCAAGAACCATATTGATAGAATCAATAATAATACTCTTTCCTGCTCCTGTTTCACCGGTCAAAACATTCAAACCTTTTATAAAATCTATATTTGTTTTTTCTATTACAGCTATATTTTCTATATATAGATTTGCCAGCATAAATTACCTCATCTGATATATTTGCTAAATTCTTCAGCATACTCTTTTGCGCTTTTTTCATCTTTACAAATTACTATAAACGTATCATCCCCTGCTAACGTGCCGACGATATAATTGTATTCCATTGAATCAATACCGGCACAAACCGCCTGGGCCATTCCGCTGTAAGTCTTAATAACAACAATATTTAAAGCATTGACCGCTGATACGACAGAAGTAGAAAAAAGCTGTTGAAAATTGCTTTGCATTCCTTTTTTATCGCTGCTGGGTACCATATATCGGTATCTTCCGTCAGAAGCGAGACTCTTTGTCAATCTAAGTTGCTTGATATCTCTGGAAACTGTAGACTGAGTCACTTTATAACCGTCGTTTTTCAGATGTTCAATGAGTTCGTCTTGTGTTGTGATAGGATATTTTCCTATTATTTCAAGTATCCTTGTCTGTCGGTTTATTTTCATGCATCTCTCTCCTTGAGTTTTTCGTTTAGCAGAGTGTAAAAATTTTTCTCTTTTAGAATTATAACATTCAGCTCAAGCTCTGATTTTTTAACGCATACTGTGTCCAAATTATTAAGTTCAATAGAATTTTGACCATCTACTGTTAAATAGCATTTTGAATTCGAAGGCAAAAGCACCTGAGCTGTGAGCTCAGAATTTTCACTAAACACTACCTGACGTGATGAAAGTGCATGAGGACACACTGGTGTGAGTAAAATACATTTCATATCAGGCTCAACGACAGGGCCTCCGGCAGAGAAAGAATATGCAGTAGAACCCGTAGGAGTAGCAAACAGCATTCCGTCCGCTCTGTAAGAAATTATGCGTTCATTATTAAGTGATACAAAAATATCAACAATTGATGAGAGCGCACTCCTACATATAGCTGCTTCATTAACCGCAGTAAATCCGTATTGCTCACCGTTATGATTTACAACTACATCCAATAGCATTCTGGTTTGAATTTTATAATCTCCTGTAACAAGCTTTTTCAAACTAGAAATTTCATCCGGCTCAACCCCCGCGACAAAACCTATACGCCCCAAGTTTACACCGATCAACGGCTTTTTGTATATACCAGCAAATTTTGCACTGTGAATAATTGTTCCGTCTCCGCCTACGGTTATAGCTACATCACAGTTTTTAATAATATCTTCATCGGTATTATATTTTTGAGTATTAGTTAATTCTATCGAAAAAGAAGAAAGAATAATAACATCTTCATCATGCAAAAGGTCAACTATTTTTTGCGCAATTAACGTTGCGTTTTCCTTATCTTTATTTACTATTAAACCAATTTTCATAAAATCACCTCTAATCAAGCGCTAAGTGGGATTTTTCAACAATGTCGTCTGAGGAAACAATACACTCGTCAATTGGCGCATCACACTTTTTTATATATATCAAATATTCAATATTCCCCTGAGGCCCCTTTATTGGAGAAAAATCCAGTCCTAATACTGAAAATCCATTGTTAAGACAAAACTCTCTGATATCCTCTACTACTTGTTTGTGGATGTTTTTATCTCTGACAACCCCGTTTTTGCCAACGTGTTCTCTGCCTGCTTCAAACTGCGGTTTTATAAGACAGACAGCACATGCGTCGTCTGTACAAAGCTCTCTTGCAACATTTAAAATAAGCTTTAACGATATAAAAGCAACATCAACAGAGAAAAAATCAATTTGATCCGGAATCTGTTCATTTGTAACATATCGCATATTGGTTCTTTCCAAGTTTATTACTCGGTCGTCATTTCTCAAACTCCACGCAAGTTGTCCGTAGCCCACATCAATAGCATAAACCTTTTTAGCGTCTGACTGAAGCATACAATCGGTAAACCCGCCGGTAGAAGCCCCTATATCCATAGTGATTTTATTTTTTAAATCAATTGAAAAAGAGCTGATAGCCTTTTCAAGTTTATAGCCGCCCCTACTTACATATTTTTGCTTTTGTGAACGAACAGAAACATCTGCGTCTTCATCGTATTTGGTTCCGCATTTATCTGCTTTTTGATTGTTTACAAAAACCTGTCCCGACATTATAACAGCTTTCGCCTTTTCTCTGCTGTCAAAATATCCTTTTTCTACAAGCAAAATATCAAGTCGTTTTTTCATTTTTAACCTCACAAGTCTCGCTTATTATTTTGCACATAGAGTCTGAATCCAAGTTATGATTTTCAAGTGCCGTAATAGTTGTTGAGTGTGGTACAAAACAATCATCTATCGCAGTAATTTTATAAAAACCGCTGTAATTTATATTAAGCAGTTCATTTTCAAAGGTTTCGCCTATGCCTCCTGTAAGCATGCCTTCTTCAAAAAAGAATATTTTCTTAAAACCGGCGGCAAATTCTATAGCTTGTTTATCAATCGGCTTTATCCTACACAATTTTAATATACAAACCGATATGTTTTTTTCTCTGAGTTTTTTCAAAGCTAAACAGGCGTTTGAAAATATTCTTCCGTATGTAATAATCAATACATCTGATTTTTTATTTCCGTATATATCATAATTCATAGAGGGATTTACATAATCACCAGGTCTGTAGCTTTGTACTCCACGCGGATATCTTACGGCTACAACACTATCACAGCCGTATAGTGCAAAATCAAGCGATTTTTTCAAGCCTTCAAAATAACACGGCGAAAAAATTGTAGTATTAGGAATTGAATTGAGCATCGAAACATCGAAAACCCCCTGATGAGTTTCTCCGTCTTCTCCTACGATTCCCGCTCTGTCTATGGCTAAAACTATATGCAAATTTTGCATAGCGGCATCATGTAAAATTTGATCGTAACTTCTCTGCAAAAAGGTTGAATATACAGCAAATACAGGAAGCAATCCCTTTGTAGCCAAGCCGCTTGAAAACGTTACTGCATGCTGTTCAGCTATTCCTACATCGAAAAACCTATCTTTAAACTCGTGAGAAAAATCAATAAGTCCGGTACCGGTACGCATTGCAGCGGTAACAGCACATATTCTATCATCATTTTTAGCCAAATTACAAAGTTGTTCACCAAAAACAGAAGAAAACGTCTTTTTAACTGAAACAGGCTCACCTGTATTAATATTAAAAGATCCTACGCCGTGAAAAGAAGCCGAATCATTCTCAGCAAAAGCGTAGCCTTTGCCCTTAGTGGTTACAACATGAACCAGCACAGGCGATTTTGAATTTTTCGCAGCATTCAGAGCTTTAATTAGCTCTTCCATATCATGTCCGTCGATAGGACCGTAATAAGAAAATCCGAGTTTATCAAAAATAGTATCACGGTAAACAAGCTTCTTTACCCTAGACTTTGAACGGCGTATATAATTTCGAAACGGTACGCCGATAAGAGGAATTTTTACAACTATCTTTTCAACTCTGTTTTTAAGCCTCAAATACCACGGATTAACACGGATAGAGGTCAGATATCGTGCCATTGCACCTACATTTTTTGAGATTGACATTTTATTGTCGTTAAGAATAACAATAAAATTTTTATTAAATCTTCCGGCATTATTCAGCCCTTCAAAAGCAAGTCCGCCGGACAGAGATCCGTCTCCTATTACCGCTACAGTATATGAGTTGTCCCCAGTCAGTTGTTTTGCTTTTGCAATGCCAAAAGCTGCGGAAATCGATGTACTGGAATGACCTGCATTAAATGCGTCAGCATCGCTTTCAAAACGTTTTGGAAAACCCGATATGCCGCCATATTTTCTGATTGTATCTATTTTAGAAAATCTTCCTGTAAGCATCTTATGTGTATAGCACTGATGACCTACATCAAAAACTATGCTGTCTTTTGGACAATCAAACACTCTATGCATAGCAACAGTCAGTTCAACAACACCTAAATTTGGCGATAAATGTCCGCCGTTGACCGAGACAGTATCAATCAACTTTTCGCGTATTTCATCACAAAGCTTTTTGATTTCTTCCTCGCTCAAACGCTTAACATCGTCACTTGATTCAATTGTAGCCAAAATTTCATAAGACATAATTTTACCTACTGAATATAAATTTATTTCTCTCTTACAGACAGCGAATACGCTATTTCTTTTAAAGCAGAAGTATCGCCTTCAAATATATCTAAGGCTTCTACCGCCTTATTCGTATAGTTGTTTACTATTTCTCTGCACTTATCCAGTCCCAAAAGCGACACATAAGTTGATTTGTTATTTTCTTTGTCACTGCCAACCGGTTTTCCAAGAGTTTTAGAAGATGAAGTAACATCTAAAATATCATCCATAATTTGAAAAGCTATACCAATCGAGCGTGCATATTCTTCTGACGCTAAAACCAGCTTTTTGTCGGCGTCGGATACTATACATCCCATCATACACGCCGCTTCGATTAAATTAGAGGTTTTTTTGATATCCATTTGCTGCAATATGTTTAAATCTGCGTTCTTTCCTTCGTTTTCCAAATCTATGGTCTGACCTCCAACCATACCGAGTGTACCGGATTTTTTCGCCAAAATATAAGCCGCATACAAAGCGTTTTTTTCTCCTACTAAAGCCGTATTACTCGGATTGAGCATATTTTCAAAGGCTAAACTCTGCAACGCGTCTCCTGCTAAAAGCGCTATATCCTCTCCGTAAATCTTATGATTAGAGGGTTGTCCGCGTCGGTAATCATCATTATCCATACACGGCAAATCATCGTGTATAAGCGAATAGGTGTGTATCATCTCAACAGCACAGGCGTAAGGCAATGCTGCATAAATATCACCACCGCAAAGCTTTGAAAAATAAAGCGTCAAAACAGGTCTGATGCGTTTACCTGATGCATTAAGCGAATAGCGCATAGAATCCAGCAACTTCTTTTCCATATATTCACCTGACGGCAAATATTCATTCAGTTTTTCATTAATTAATTTTATATACTTTTCCATATTGCACCCAATTATTATTTCTATACTGAATTATATTTTAATCTTCAAACAAGTTAACTTCTCCGTTTCTGATCTTTGCAATTCTCTCGTTAACATCAGAAATTTTTCCTCTCGACTCTTCAAGCTTTTGTTGACAATATGTAATCAATTTGTAGGCCTGCTCATAAAGCTGCATACTCTCATCAAGAGTAGTGTCTTTATCTTCCATTTTTCTTACGATTTCATCAAGCTTTTTTGAAGCCTCTTCATAAGTCATTTTTTTGTCCATAAATTTAAACCTCTTTAGATATCTTTATGATTTTTTCAAGGCGGTGATTTATACCGCTTCGACTAAGCTTCGGATTTACATTTTCTCCTAAATCCCGCAACGACATTTCAGGATATTTAAGTCTTAACTCTGCAACCTTTTTCAGTTCTTCTGGCAAAGCGTTAAATTTTCCGTTTTCTTTCAAAATTTGAATAGCTTTGATTTGCGCAGCAGAGGCGTCAGCAACCTTTTGCAAATTAGCAATCTCAGAATTTGTAAGACGATTAGCGCTGTTTCTAACTTGTTTGAGCGCTTTAGCCCCCATAATATTCATAGCGCAATTAGTAGCTCCAACATATGTTAAAAGGTCTGTTATCTGCTCGCTGTCTTTAATATATGCTACATAAGAACCAAGGCGAGATATGACCTTTATCGAGATATTGCACTCCTCAATCTCTCTTAATATATAGCAAAGATCTGTGCAAAGATTTTTATATGATACTAAAAACTCCAAATGATAAGATTTATTAGGATCAGAAACGCTTCCGCAAGCTAAAAAAGCTCCTCTGATAAAAGCTCTTACACCTTCATCATCTTCTATATTTGCGCGATTAATCCGTAAGCTGATTTCTCTTTTATCGTGCCCATAGTAATTAAAAATCTTACTGCAGTCACTTTTGTTTGCCACGCTTACTATATAACTTCTGCTCTTTTTACTTTCGTCATCAAACGGTGTTTTTGTGTTTAACTTAATATTAAACAAATTTTTAATTAGAAAAATAAAACGGTTATAAGTATTTTTGTTCTCTGTCAAAAAAACGATCTTATCCTCATAAAAGTGCTTAGACATAATAAGCATCGCATAAAGCTCTGAATACATCGTTTTATCATCCAGATCAACAATAGTACAAAGCTCTTTTTTGGTATCTGATGAAAATGACATAGTATCAGTCCTGTTTTTATTATGCTTTCCAAATATCGCGGTGATAAACAGCGGACTTCTGCTTGTTTTCGATCAAGTGAGAATTAATAAGTCTCGCTATCGTTACGGAACGATGTTTTCCGCCTGTGCACCCTATCCCTATAACCAACTCGCTTTTACCCTCTGCTTTATAAAGCGGAACTGTAAAATCAATAAACGACAATAGTTTTTCTAAAAACTTGCCCGTAACCTCGTATTTGAGTATATATTCGCGAACTTCTTCATCGAGCCCTGTCAACGGCTTTAACTCCTTTACATAAAAAGGATTTGGCAGACAACGAACGTCGAATATTAAATCTGCCGCTAGCGGTATACCGTACTTGAAGCCAAAAGACATACAGGTTACCAAAAGTGTATCCTCACTTTCGCCCATAAAAATTGTAGCAACACGTTCTTTGAGTTGCTTTAAGTTCATGGATGTAGTATCTATCACATAATCCGCCATGGCTTTTACGCCCTTCATAAGTTCACATTCAAGCGAGACTGCGTCTTCAACCGAAGCGCTCTCAAATTCATCCGAAAGCGGATGCTTTCTTCTCGTTTCTTTATATCTGATTAGCAATGTATCCGGCTTAGCGTCTAAAAACAGAACCTTAAATCGCTTACCCGATAGCTTGCATTTATTAATTATATCAGCCAAGTCAGAGAACATATTTCCGGAACGTGCGTCAGCTACCACGGCTACTCTCTTCATTCTGCTGTCTGCCGATTTGTCGCATAAATCGTAAAATGTTTCAAGCAAAACAGGCGGAAGATTATCAACGCAGTAAAAGCCTATATCTTCCATAGAATGAAGCGCGTTTGTTTTCCCCGCGCCGGAAAGTCCTGTAACAATTACAAATTCCATAGATATTTCTCCCATTTTATACTAATTTTTAACCCTATCTAATAAATCGGCGAATGATTTTTAAAATTTTTTAAAATTTTTTAAAGCAGTATCACTTATCAATATAAATAATTTCGCGTTCTAAAATATATCCGGTATTTTTTTCAACTGTTGTTTGAATATGTTCTATCAGCTTTAAAACATCAGACGCCGTCGCGTTTCCTTTATTTATAATAAAACCGGCGTGCTTTTCTGATACCTGAGCGCCTCCTATAGAAAAGCCCTTTAGCCCGCACTGTTCTATCAAAGTCCCGGCGTAATTGCCCTGAGGCCTTTTAAAAACACTTCCGGCGCTTGGATATTCCAGAGGCTGTTTTGTTTTTCGTCTGTTAATAAAATCTTCCATTTTTGATTTGATATATGTTTTATCGGCTTTCTCAAGTTTAAATATTGCAAATAATATGATTCCGCCGTTTTCTTTAAAAATCGAATGGCGATATGAAAGGTTCAGCTCATCAACATTTAAAGTGTTAATATTGCCGTTAGCTGATAAATATGTAACAGACTTTATAACGTCTTTTATCTCTCCGCCATACGCACCGGCATTCATAAATACTGCTCCGCCAACTGTTCCCGGTATACCATAAGCAAATTCAAGCTTTGATAAAGAATTGTCCAAAGCGACTGTGCATAATTTACTCAGCGATACAGAACAACCGCAAAAGATCTCATTTTCTTTTATCTTTATTGTTTTAAATTCGCCGTCAAAATTAATTACCGCCCCATCTATTCCTTCATCAGAAACAAGCAGATTGCTGCCTTTTCCAAGTACAAGATAGGAAATATCATTATCCTTACAAGCATCAATAACTAACTTTAGCTCAGCTGTATCAGACACAGTAATAAAAAATCTAGCCTTTCCTCCGATTTTAAAAGTAGTGTGATCTTTCATCGGCTCATTTTCTGCATATTTTATTTTATTTTCTGTCAATATTTTCTTAATATTTTCCGGTGAAGATTTCATATTGCCTCCACTATATTATATTTTTGATCTAAAATATTTTTATACTAAATACTCTCTGATTAATTCACGCCTTATAGCACAGCGTACAAATAAATAATCGTTTAATTAATATGTATTTACCAGCTTGTGCCTATACGCTTTTTACTGATATCATCCGGGCTTATATCCATTCCTAAATTTTGCAAAAGCTCTTGAGCTCCGTTATAACCCATCTTCTTTTGACGGTGATTCATAGCTGCAACCTCTATAATAACAGCTAGATTTCGCCCTGGCTTTACGGGAATTGTTACTACAGGAACCTCAAGGCCCAAAATCTCCATATATTCACTGTCCATTCCCATACGATCGTACACCTTTTTGGAGTTCCAGATTTCCATATTAATAACCATATCAATCTTTTCGCTGATTTTTACAGATCCGATACCAAATATACGTCGGGCGTTTATGATTCCAATACCCCTAAGCTCAATAAAATGGCGTATATTCTCAGGAGAAGTACCAACTAAAGATTTTTTTGATACACGCTTGATTTCTACCGCGTCATCGGCTATCAAACGATGTCCGCGTTTTATCAATTCTATAGCTGTCTCTGATTTACCAACTCCGCTGTCACCTATAATCAAACAGCCTTCACCATACACTTCCACTAAAACCCCGTGCCGTGTAATGCGCGGCGCAAGTTCAACATTCAAATAAGAAACAATTGCTGCAGAAACCACGCTGGTTACATCTGATGTTAATAAAATTGGTATTTCATATTTTTGTGCGCATTCAACCATAGCCTTTGTAGGATTTAACCCTCTTGCAATTACCACCGCAACAGGATTCATCTTGAAAATAGGCTCAAGCTGCTCATATTGCTTTTTATCATCGCCTTTTTCAATAAACGACATTTCTGTCAAGCCCAAAATAAGAACCCGATCTCTGTCAAAATATTTCAGATATCCTACTAACTCAAGTCCCGGACGTCCTATATCGGCTGACTTAATTTCATTATCTTCTGCTCCTTCAGGCATATAATAACTCTCAAGCCCGATCTCCTCTATTAATTTTGACAAAGTTACAGAATAATCATTACTAAGCATATGAAACCCTCTTTTAAAACATAATTATACAGTATTGATTATACTCCAACTTGAATATTTTATAAACCTAATAAAGAATATATGCATGATTTTATGCAATTTTTGCATAAATTTTTTCTATTAAATCAAGATAACTTTTTGATAATTCTATTTATAAAGGGCATAATTTTCTTGGGTGAATTTTATGTTAATAATACTTATAAGAACCGTTTTGCTTTATATTTATGTAACACTTGCAGTCAGAATCATGGGAAAAAGACAAATAAGCGATATGCAAACAAGCGAGTTGGTTATTACATTGATAATATCAGACATTGCGGCGATACCAATGCAAAATACAGATCTACCTTTGTTTTCCGGATTTATACCGATTACTGTTTTGGTAATTATAGAAATAGTTGTATCAATAATAATGTTAAAAAGCAAAAAATTTCGCAAAATAATGTGCGGAAATCCTATTGTAATAATTAAAGACGGAAAGATTTTGCAAGATCAGCTTAAAAAACTTAGGATAACTTATGAAGATCTATATTCGCTTTTAAGACAACAAGAAGTTTTTGACGTGAGCGAAATACGCTACGGTATTGTTGAAACAAACGGAAGTATCAGTATTCTAAAAGCGGAGGAATCGGAAAAATGAAACGAGGAATTATTGCAATAATACTAACGGTATTAGCGCTTGGTGTTGGTTTAACTCAATATTTTTACGTTACTCACAACTCAAAAATATACGTCAATATGCTGAATTCAGCGGATGAAAAAATAGAACAAAACGATATATACGGTGCTCAATCTATAATAGAAAGAATAGATCACAGATTTAGCGGAAGCACAAGAACCTTTGATGTTTTTTTATCTCACGATAAAGTTGATGAAATATATAACAATCTGGCAATGCTAAGATGTTATGCCAACTCCGGCTCTAACACAGAATTTTTAGCTATCTCGGCAAAAACCAAAAGAGAACTAAGTTCCCTATATAAAAGTGAAATACCAACAATAGATAATATATTATGATTATTTAAGGAAAACGCAATTCATATTAATTTTGAATTGTTCAAAAATCAAAACCACCCGTTGAACG
>DEKP01000034.1 GCA_002353935.1 Ruminococcaceae bacterium UBA2719
AAACGAACTGGTCAACGAAGGTTTGCATAATAAGCTGTATCGTATGCCTCAACAGGCACGTTTGAAAGTTGCTGAAACTATAGAAAAAATCATTAACGATGGTTGCAATGGATTGATTTGCATTATTTTATAAAACAACAAATTATTACATTTTTTGTATAGTTAAAATTGTATAAATGAACAAATTTAAAAATACCTTCATATTTTATGTTGAAATTGTGTTTAGCTTAGGCTATAATATACAATGGATAAATAAGATACGGAGGCATTTTTTATGGCTGAAAAACTGACAATATCGCTTACGGTATTGCTTACGGGATTTGTTGTTGTATTTACCGTGTTGCTTTTGCTTATATGCATAATCAAATTATACGGCACTATCGTGTATAAAATTCAAACAAAAAAAAGCAAAGATATTGCTGAAGAAAATGCAAATGCAAAACAAGATCTATCTGCTTTTGATGCACAGCCTGCTGAAATTCAGCAAAGTTCAAGCGATGAGTTAGAAGTTGTAGCGGCTATCAGCGCTGCGGTATATTCGCTCTATTCTTCCTCGAGTGTTAAGATAAAAAGCATCAGAAAACGAAAAGAAAAATCAAGCGCATGGCGAAATGCCGGTATTATGGATAATACAAGAGCGTTTTGAGAAAGGCAGAGTTAATATATGACTATTATAAATGGATTTTTAGAAGCGCTGAAAGGTCTTTATAATTCTTCGGGAATTTCAACGCTTACTTGGAAAAACTACGTTATGATTTGTATAGCGGCATTTTTAATGTATCTTGCAATCAAGAAGCAGTACGAACCGCTTTTGCTTCTTCCTATTGCTTTTGGTATGATGCTGGTTAATCTTTATCCCGCTATTATGGATCCGCCATCCACGCAGCTTATAGAATGTTCGGCGTATGAAGCTGCTCATCAGGGACAGGTTATTTCATATGCCACGACAGTTATGGATGGCGTGAAATATTATAATGTTCCTACCTACGGTGGCCTTTTATATTATTTGTATCAAGGCGTAAAGCTCGGAATTTATCCTCCTTTGATCTTCCTTGGTATCGGCGCAATGACAGACTTTGGACCGCTTATTGCAAGTCCTAAGAGTTTTATACTCGGCGCTGCGGCACAGATTGGTATATTTATAACCTTTATCGGCGCTATTTTTCTTGGTTTCACTCAGCCTCAGGCGGGTTCGATAGGCATTATTGGAGGAGCAGACGGCCCCACAGCTATTTATGTTACCAGTAAACTTTCACCGGAATTATTAGGACCGATTGCGGTTGCTGCGTATTCGTATATGGCGCTTGTGCCTATTATTCAGCCTCCTATAATGAAGCTTTTGACAACTAAAAAAGAGCGTTCGGTTGTTATGGAGCAGCTTCGTCCTGTATCAAAATTAGAAAAGATTATATTTCCGATAGTTGTTGTAATTGTTTGTGCTGTTGCGCTTCCTAGCGCTGCGCCGCTTATCGGTATGTTGATGCTTGGTAATATCTTCAAAGAAAGCGGAGTAGTTGAGCGTATTTCAAAAACTGCACAAAACGAGCTGATGAATATTATAACAATCTTTTTGGGTACTACCGTTGGAGCGACCGCTACAGGTGCAGTGTTTTTGACTCCTAAAACGTTGGGAATTATAGCGCTTGGTCTCTTTGCGTTCTGTATGGGAAGTGCATTTGGCGTTTTATTTGGTAAATTAATGTATAAATTTACGGGTGGAAAAGTTAATCCGCTTATCGGATCTGCCGGAGTATCGGCGGTTCCTATGGCAGCAAGAGTGTCAAACAAAGTAGGACAGGAAGAAAACCCCGGCAACTTCCTTTTGATGCATGCTATGGGACCAAATGTTGCAGGAGTTATCGGTTCTGCTGTTGCAGCAGGCGTGCTTTTGAGCATACTTGGCTGATAATGTTCTGATAATATAAAATATACAAATAATAAAGCGAAGGCACATAACTTACGGTAGGATAGTTATGTGCCTTTTGTGATGACTTCTATTTGATTTGAGATTAATATATAAATTATTAACAAAAAATAAATTTTTGAATATAATATGATGAATAATTTTGCAAGAAATCAATAAAAGTATTGCAAAATTAGTATAAAAGAGTTATTATAGTTTAGAAAAAGTTAGAATTTTGCAATTAGTTTTGGAAGTTGGTGCAAAAAGTGCAATACAAAGAATATAGCACAAATCAATTATCGCAGGAATATTCTAAGTTGATTAAAGATTTAAAAAAAATCAAAGAAAGCGGACTGCAGCTTAATATGTCGCGAGGGGTCCCTTCTGAAGAACAGCTAGGGCTATCGGTTAATATGCTTGATATTATTCATAGCAGTGTTAATTGTAAGACAAAAGATGGAATTGACTGCAGAAATTATGGCCTGCTCGATGGAATCCCCGAGTGTAAACAAATAATGGCAGATATGTTGTCTGTATCTCCGGATATGGTAATGGTTGGCGGAAACTCATCGCTGAATATGATGTTTGATACTATATCCTGTTTTATGAACAAGCCGGTTGTTGAGGGAGAAAAGCCTTGGTGCGAAGTAAAAAACAGAAAATTTTTGTGTCCGGTACCCGGCTACGACAGACATTTTGGTATTACAGAGTATTTTGAATTTCAAATGATTCCTGTACCTATGACTGAAAACGGGCCTGATATGGATGTGGTAGAGGAACTTGTAAAAGACGCTGATGTTAAAGGCATATGGTGTGTTCCTAAATATTCCAATCCACAGGGAATTACTTATTCTGATGAAACAGTGCGCAGATTTGCTAATCTCAAGCCCGCTGCAAAAGATTTTAGGATTATGTGGGATAATGCGTATTGTATTCATGATTTGACCGATACGCCGGATACCTTGCTTAACATTGTTGATGAATGTAAAAAAACAGGAAATATTGATTTGCCGATTTGTTTTTGCAGTACTTCAAAAATCACATTTCCGGGTTCCGGAGTGGCTGCAATTGCTGCAAGTAAAAATAACTTGAAAGTAATAGAAGAAAAATATAAGTATCAGACAATAGGGTTTGATAAAATTAACATGTTGCGCCATGTTCGCTTCTTCAAGAATATCGAAGGAATGAAAGAACATATGAAAAAGCACCGCGCATTATTAGAACCCCGCTTTGATTTGGTTGTTGATAAGATTGAAAAGAATCTGGTTGAGTACGGAATTATTAATTATAAAAAGCCTAACGGCGGATATTTTATCAGCGTAGATGTTTTAGAAGGTACAGCTAAACGTATCGTAGCTTTGTGTAAGGAAGCCGGAGTTATATTAACCGACGCAGGAGCGACTTACCCTTATAAATTTGATCCTAAAGACTCTAATATAAGAATAGCTCCATCATTTCCGACAATTGATGATTTGTCATCTGCTATGGATGTATTTTGCGTTTGCGCTCGCCTTGCTGCGGTAGAAAAGCTGTTGAATAAATAATTTGGTTTTTATTATAAAATATGATTTTAAAAAATTGGCTGTCACATTTACTGGTATTGCATTTTTATGATATAAGTTTATGTGGCAGCTTATATTTTAATTAACACTTTTAAAACGCTTGACATATTTTTAGAAATAGAGTATAATTCACCGTGTTATCGTATTAGCGAGATAAAGTGATAAAATTAAGAGGTGCTTTATGAATATATGGAAAGACGAAAACACAAAAGAGCTTTGCAAAGCTTTGTTGTGTTTGAAGGATGAAAGCGATTGTATGGCTTTTTTAGAAGATTTGTGCACAATAAAAGAGATTATGGATATGTCTCAAAGATTGTCGGTTGCCAAGATGCTTAATAAAGGAATTAGCTATGCTGAAATCAGCAAACAGACCGGAGCTTCTACTGCTACAATCAGCCGTGTAAGCAAGTGCTACGAGTATGGTGCAGGCGGATATAAAACTGTGATCTCAAAATGTTCAGGGAGTGACAAAAATGATTGATGAAAAGCTCTTAAAAACAGAAGAAAAAGTTGTCTATGCTTTACGAGCGTTGTATAAATCCTACGGATATTTACCGTATAAAATGAGTAAGTTTGAAGAATATGAACTTTATTCTGAGAATAAAGATTTTCTTGTTTCCGACAGATTTATAACTTTTAACGATACCTCAGGCAAACTTCTTGCTTTAAAACCCGATGTTACTCTGTCTATAATCAAAAATTTGTCGTTTGAAAAGGGTGTAAAGCAAAAGGTGTGCTACAATGAAAATGTATATCGTGTTTCGTCATTTTCAAATAATTTTAAAGAGATTATGCAGACCGGCCTTGAATGCATCGGTGATATTGATATATATGATATCTATGAAGCGCTCTATCTTTCTGCGAAAAGCCTTGATATAATTTCAAACGATTTTGTGCTTGAAATTTCACATTTAGGTTTGCTGTCTAATTTACTTGATAGTGTTTGTGATGATAATGTTTTTAAAGATAAAGCAATATCTTTTATCTCAAAGAAAGATACACATGATTTAGAGAGTCTTTGCAAAGAGTATGAGATTGAAGAAAATTCTATGAATAAGCTTTTAAAATTTGTCTCTATATACGGAGACAGAAATAAGGTTTTAAAAGAGTTAGAGAATTTAAGCGTTGATTTAGATGGCTTTAATGCTTTATCAGAGTTATCGACGCTTCTTGATAATACGGAGTTTTCAGATAAAATTATATTCGATTTTTCTGTTGTAAATGATATGAATTATTATAACGGTATTGTATTTAAAGGCTTTGTTAAAGGCGTTAGTGAAGGAATACTTTCCGGCGGACAGTATGATAAACTCTTGAATAAAATGCATAAAAAAGGTTCAGCTATTGGATTTGCTGTTTATCTTGATTTGTTGTCTGCGCTAAAAGAAAATTTGAAATCATATGATGTTGATATTTTACTGATATATGAAGAAAAATGTTCCAAGCAACGTCTGGCAGAAGTTGTCAATGAACTTGTTTTTGACGGAATTAATGTAACAGCGCAAAAATCAATTCCCGATAAATTGCGCTATAAAAAACTTGTCAAGTTAGATGCGGAGGGCGTAATATGTTGAATATAGCGTTGCCAAAGGGCAGGCTGGGAGAAAAGGTATACGCAATGTTTGAGAGTGCCGGCTTTGAATGCCCTACAATTAAAGAGAATAACCGCAAACTTATATTTGAAAACAAAGAGCTTGATATACGTTATTTTTGGGTAAAGCCGTCTGACGTATCAATTTATGTTGAACGCGGTGCGGCTGATATTGGAGTTGCAGGCAAAGACATTTTACTTGAATACTCACCTGATGTTTATGAGCTTTTAGATTTGAATATTGGCAAATGCAATATGTGCGTAGCGGCAAAAAAAGATTTTTATGACGATTGTACAAAAACATTGAGAGTTGCGACAAAATTTAAAAATATTGCTTCGCATTACTATTCGTCAATAGGTCGTAATATTGATATTATCAAATTGAACGGTTCAATCGAAATAGCTCCCATTCTAAATTTGTCGGATGTTATTGTCGATATAGTTGAAACAGGAATAACGCTTAAGGAAAACAATCTTGAAGTAGTAACAAATATTTTACCAATCAGTGCACGGTTGATCGCTAATAAAGCGGCTTTTAAGTTTAATACGGAAAAGATAGAAGAAGTAATGACAAAATTAGGGGAACAGGTGATAAAATGATAAAAATACTAAATCAATCAGAGGTTTCAGATGAAGAAATTTTTAAACGTGAAAATATTAGCTCGAATGTTGAACAAATTGTCACAGAAATCATAGAGAAAGTAAAAACCGATAAAGACAAAGCTCTTTTTGAATATAACAAAAAATTTGATAAAGCGGATCTTAGCACTCTTGAAGTAAGCAAAGAAGAAATAGATGAAGCGTTTAAACTGGTAGATGACGAGTTTTTAGATATTCTTAGAGAGGCTGCCGAAAATATACGTAAATTTCATTCAAAACAAGTAAAAAACAGCTTTGTAATAAACGATAAGAACGGTGTTGTCATAGGGCAAAAAGTAATACCTATAGCAAAAGCGGGGCTTTATGTTCCGGGTGGTACGGCGGCATATCCGTCAACAGTGCTTATGGACAGTATACCGGCAAAAATAGCGGGCTGCCAAGAGATAGTAATTACTACTCCGCCACAGTCAAACGGCAAAGTTAATCCGGTTATTTTAGCTGCTGCAAAAATAGCAGGAGTAAACCGTATATTTAAAGTTGGCGGAGCACAGGCGATAGCCGCTCTTGCGTACGGCACAGAAAGCATTCCTCAAGTTGATAAAATCGTAGGTCCAGGAAACGCCTTTGTGGCGGAAGCAAAAAAACAGGTGTTTGGTCGTGTTAGTATTGATATGATTGCAGGACCCAGCGAAATTTTATGCGTAGCGGATTCTACTTCTGATCCTAAGTTCGTAGCTGCGGATTTACTCAGCCAAGCTGAACACGATAAGATGGCTTCGGCAGTTTTGGTGTGTGATAATATGGATTTTGCCGCTAAGGTCAGTGATGAGATAGAACGCCAAATAGTTAAGCTTGCGCGCTTTGAAATAGCACGTTCGTCTATTGACAATAACGGTAAAATTATTGTGTGTGAAAACAGCATGGAAACCGCAATTGATATTGCTAATAAAATTGCTCCCGAGCATTTGGAGCTTTGTGTAGATAATCCTTTTGACTATCTTGATAAAATAAAAAATGCCGGTTCTGTTTTTATGGGTAAATATTGTCCCGAAGCATTGGGGGATTATTTTGCAGGTCCTAATCATACGTTGCCGACATCCGGTACAGCGCGGTTTTCGTCTCCGCTTTCAGTAGATGATTTTGTAAAAAAATCACAGTTTACTTATTATACTAAAGAGGCTCTTGAATCTGAATATAAAAAAATAGCGTATTTTGCCGAAAAAGAGGGTTTGAATGCACACGCAAACAGTGCGACTGTTCGGTTTGAAGGTGAACAATGAGTAGATTTTTTTCAAATAAGTTTTATAAGCTTATACCGTATATTCCGGGAGAACAGCCTAAAAAAACAGATTATATAAAGCTTAATACCAATGAAAGTCCGTTTTTGCCGTCTGATTCGGTAAAAGAAGCAGTAGCAGAAGAGAGTAAAAGACTTATGCTTTACAGCGATCCTGAATGTATTGATTTGAGGGAAAAGTTATCTAAAGTATTAGGAGTCAAGCCTTCTGAAGTTGTTGTTACAAACGGATCTGATGAAATATTAAACTTTGCCTTTATGGCGTTTTGCGATGAAAATCACCCAATCGTTTTTCCGGATATCACTTACGGTTTTTATCCGGTATTTGCAAATTTACATAATATACCCTATACCGAAATACCTGTAAAAGCAGATTTTTCCATTGATATTAACGATTATATAGGGATTAACAAAAACATTGTAATAGCTAACCCCAACGCTCCTACTTCTCTTTTATTATCAATAAGCGATATAGAAAAAATAGTGAGCTCAAATCCCGATAATATTGTTATTATAGATGAAGCATATATTGACTTTGGCGGCGAAAGTGCGATAAAATTAATAAATAGGTACAAAAACCTCCTTGTTACCGGAACTTTTTCAAAATCCCGCTCTTTAGCAGGAGCTCGTCTTGGTTTTGGCGTAGCTGATAAAGATTTGATAGCTGATATCAACACACTTCGATATAGTACAAATCCATATAATGTTAATCGCCTGACACTCAAAGCAGGAATGGCTGCCTTGCAAGATAATGCGTATTATATGGAAAAATGCAAAAAGATTGTAGATACAAGAGAGTATACCGCACGGCAGTTAGAGAATTTAGGATTCGAAGTTTTAGAATCTTTTACTAATTTTCTCTTTGTAAAAAGTGAAAAAATTGACGGTGAAACTCTTTATAAAGAGTTAAAGAGGCGAAAAATTTTAGTTCGTCATTTTAGTTTGGAAAGAATCAAAGATTATAACAGAATTACTATCGGAACGAAAGAACAAATGGAAGTTTTAATAGAAAAAATAAAAGAAATTTTTAAGGAGAATAACTTATGAGAACCTCAGAAATAACCAGAAAAACGTTTGAGACAGATATAAATTTGAGTTTGAATTTAGATGGCAGCGGCAGCGGTGATATTAATACCTCTTGCGGATTTTTAGATCATATGTTGACACTGTTTGCTCGTCACGGAAATTTTGATTTATCTGTTTCTTGCGTAGGTGATATTAAAGTTGATTTTCATCATACTGTTGAAGATGTCGGAATTGCTTTGGGTTCAGCTTTTAAAGAAGCCTTGGGGGATAAAAAGGGCATTATACGTTACGGCAGTGTTATGCTGCCAATGGATGAAGCTTTGATTTTAAGTGCTATAGATATTTCCGGACGCGGCGGTGCCTATTTAGAGTTTGATATTCCTGCACAAAAGGTCGGAGATTTTGATACAGAGCTTTGTGAAGAGTTTTTTGCTGCCTTTGCAAGAGAGAGCGGAATAACGCTTCATATAAAACAGTTTAGCGGTAAAAATTCTCATCACATTATTGAGGGAGCATTCAAAAGTGTTGCCAGGAGTTTGAAAACCGCTGTAAGTATAGATAAAGAAAATGTCGACAGTATACCGTCGACAAAAGGTTTGTTATGATAGCGATTGTTGATTACGGTGTCGGTAATTTGTATTCGTTATCGTCTTCTCTGAAATTTATCGGCGAAGATGTGGTTGTTACCGGCGAAAAGGATAAAATAGCCCGCGCAGATAAGATGATTCTTCCGGGAGTCGGAGCTTTTTCTGACGCTATGAAAAAATTAACAGATTCAGGGATTGCAGACATTATCAAAGAACAGGCGAATCTAGGCAAAGATATTATGGGAATTTGCCTTGGAATGCAGCTTTTGTTTGAAAAAAGCTATGAGTATGGAGAGCACAAAGGTCTTTCGCTTTTGAAGGGAAATATTGTACCGCTTGAAGGATATATTGATAAAAGGCTTAAAATTCCGCATATTGGTTGGAACTCATTGAAATTTGAAAGGGAGAGCAAGTTGTTTAAATATATCAACGAGGGTGATTATGTGTATTTTGTCCATTCATATTATGCCTGTGAGTGTTCTGAAAGTATTATAGCGAGTACATCTTATGATAAGCCGGTTACTGCGGCGGTTCAAAAAGAAAACATCTACGGCTGCCAGTTCCATCCCGAAAAAAGCGGTGCAGTAGGACTTAATATTCTGCGTGCATTTTGTGAAAGGTGATTTTATGATTATACTTCCGGCAATAGATTTGTATAATAAAAAAGTAGTGCGTCTTCTTCACGGCGATTATGAAAAAATGACTGTTTATAGTGAAAATCCGCTCGAAATTGCAAAAGATTTTGAAGCTAAAGGCTCAAAATATATCCATGTTGTAGACTTAGAGGGCGCAAAATTTGGAACTACGCCTAATATTTGCATAATTGAGGAAATTTCCAAAAACACCTCGCTTTCTATAGAGATCGGCGGAGGTATACGCAGTATGGATACAATAGAACGTTACCTGTCAATAGGTGTAAATAAAGTTATTTTAGGCACAGTAGCTGTTGATAACGAAGAGTTTCTTGATGAGGCGCTTAAAGAATACGGCGAACATATAGCTGTCGGAGCAGATGTTAAAGATGGATTTATCGCAGTAAAGGGCTGGACAGAAAAATCAAACTTTACACTCGAAGAGTTTATGAAAAAAATGCAGTCTAAGGGTGTAAAAAATGTGATATGTACCGATATTTCTAAAGATGGAGCTATGAAAGGCACGAATCTCGAATTATATTCTGAATTATCAAAAAGATATTCACTTGATATAACTGCTTCCGGAGGCGTATCATCCACAGAAGATATCAGAAGGCTTAAAGAAATGAATATTTATGCTGCTATTATCGGCAAGGCCTATTATACAGGAATTGTCGATATCACAGAAGCATTGGAGGTAGCTCGATGATTACCAAACGGATTATTCCTTGCCTGGATGTAAAAAACGGCAGAGTTGTAAAGGGCGTGAATTTTCGAGGCTTAAATGATGTTTCTTCACCAATTGAGCTTGCGCGTTATTATAGTGATAACGGTGCTGATGAATTGGTTTTTTATGATATAACAGCATCTTTTGAAGAACGTAAGCTTTTTACCGATATTCTAAGAGCTGTAGCAAGTGAGATTTTTATTCCGCTTACTGTAGGCGGAGGAATTTCCACTGTTGATGATTTTGACCGCGTGTTAAAATGCGGAGCTGATAAGGTATCGGTCAATTCAGGTGCAATTTCAAATCCTAGTTTAATAGAAGACGCCGCAAAAAAATATGGTAATCAATGCGTTGTTTTGTCGGTAGACGTTAAGCGTGTAGACGGTAAATTTAAGGTGTTTTCAAAAGGTGGCAGAGAAAATACAAACATCGACGCGCTTGAATGGATAAAAAACGGAGTTGAACAGGGTGCGGGAGAGATAGTTGTTAATTCCATTGATACTGACGGCGTAAAAAGAGGTTTTGATATTGAAATGCTAAGAGCAGTACTTGAAATTGTAAATGTGCCTGTTATTGCATCTGGCGGAGCTGGTTGTACACAAGATTTTATAGATCTTTTTAAACAACTTCCCAGTATAGATGCCGGACTTGCAGCTTCAGTTTTTCACTTTGGTGAAATAAAAATAAACGATTTGAAAAAGACATTAAAAGAAAATGATATTCTTGTGAGGTTATAATATGATTGATATTAATGAACTTAAATTTGATTCAAACGGACTGATTCCTGCGGTAGTTGTAGATTCTGTTTCAAAGAAAGTTTTGACGGTTGCGTATATGAACAAGGAAAGTCTCGAAATATCCCTGAGAAAAGGGCTTACTTGTTTTTACAGCAGATCGCGTCAAGAACTGTGGCTTAAAGGTGAGACCAGCGGCAACTATCAGCACATAGTTAGTATTACCGCAGATTGCGATAATGACGCTTTAGTGATTGTTGTTGAAAAAGATGGTCCGGCATGTCATACGGGGTCTGATTCCTGTTTTACAAAACCTGTTTATCAAAGTGATACTTTATCAGAGTTTAGCTTGCAGTCTTTGTATGAATTGCTTCAAGATAGAAAAGACAAAAAGCCTGAGGGTTCATATACAACCTATTTGTTCGAGAAAGGTCTCGATAAAATTCTAAAAAAGATTGGCGAGGAATCTACTGAGGTGATTATTGCTGCCAAAGCTGAAGATAAAAAAGAGACAGTTTACGAATTGGCAGATCTTATGTATCATGCGATGGTACTGATGGTAGATATGGGAATATCGGTAGAGGATGTGCACCGCGAATTAAAATCTCGCCATATTATTGATCATAAAGTAAAACAAGAAAAGATGACTTGATATGATTTCAAACTACCATACGCACACTCTCTTTTGCGACGGCAGCGATACTCCCGAGGAACTGATAAAAACCGCAATTTCTTTAAAAATGGATGAAATCGGATTTTCCGGGCACAGCTATACTTATTTTGATGAAAGCTACTGCATGTCAAAGCAGGGAACCGTTAAATATAAAGAAACCATAAATTTTCTGAAAGAAAAATATAAAGACAAGATCAAAGTGTTACTGGGTGTTGAGCAGGATTATTATTCTTTAGAAGAAACAACGGACTATGATTTTATCATCGGAAGCGTTCATTATGTAAAAAAAGGAGATTTTTTTCTTCCGATAGATGAAAGTAAAGAATTGCTTCTAGAAAATATTGACCGTTATTATAACGGAGATATTTATGCTCTTATAGAAGATTATTATTCTACGGTAGCATATATATATAATCGCACAAAATGCGATATAGTAGGACATTTTGATTTGATAACTAAATTTAATGAAAATAATGAATTGTTTGATGAGAAGAATTCACGATATGTTGCAGCTTATAAAAAGGCGATAGAAAGCCTCAAAGATATTCAATGTAAATTTGAGGTTAATTTTGGAGCGGTTGCTAAGGGTTATCGAAGTTTGCCGTACCCTTCACGTGAGATATTAAGACTTTTAAAAAACTACAACAAGGAGATTGTTTTCTCGTCAGATTGTCACACTAAGGACAAGCTTCTTTTTGGTTA
>DEKP01000010.1 GCA_002353935.1 Ruminococcaceae bacterium UBA2719
TAAATTTAAAAATATAAATGGGGGATAAAATGAAAACTCTTAAAGAAGCTAAGGTTAAAGAAACCGTAAAGGTAGTAAAACTGCATGGTGAAGGAGCGGTAAAACGAAGAATTATGGATATGGGAATTACAAAGGGCGTTGAGGTTTATGTTCGTAAGGTTGCGCCGCTTGGAGATCCTATTGAAATTACAGTAAGAGGATATGAATTATCACTTCGTAAAGCAGATGCAGAAATGATTGAGGTTGAATAACCTTGATTTAAAAAGAAAGTCGAACTTTAATTTTAAATATAAGTTAGCTTAGACTAATCAGCATGGGGGTTTATTATGAACATAAGAATTGCTTTGGCCGGCAATCCTAACTGTGGAAAGACCACGTTGTTTAATACTTTAACAGGCTCTAATCAGTTTGTTGGAAACTGGCCAGGAGTAACTGTTGAAAAAAAAGAAGGAAAACTCAGAAAACATGATGGTGTAATAATTACTGACTTACCCGGAATTTATTCACTGTCGCCATATACTTTAGAAGAAGTGGTGGCTCGTAACTATCTTATTGGAGAACGTCCTGATGCTATACTTAATATAATTGACGGAACTAACTTGGAACGTAACCTATATCTGACTACTCAGCTTACAGAGCTCGGTATTCCGGTTGTAGTGGCTATCAATATGATGGATGTCGTCAGAAAAAACGGAGATAAAATAGATACCGAGGAATTAGCGCGTCAGTTAGGCTGCAAGATAGTTGAAATTTCAGCTTTGAAAAGTGAACATGTTATGGAGGCAGCCGAGGCGGCTATTGCTGCGGCAAAAGGGGGAAAAACCGTTCCCAAGCATATGTTTTCAGGAACGGTAGAACATGCTTTGGCACATATAGAAGAAGCAACAGTTCATTCTTTGCCCGAGGAGCAGCAGCGCTTTTATGCTATAAAATTATTTGAGCGAGACGACAAGGTACTAGAGCAGCTTAAAATTGATAAAGAAACCTTGGCGCATATAGAAAAAGATATCAAAGCTGTTGAAGAAGAACAGGATGACGACAGCGAGTCGATCATTACAAATGAAAGGTATATATACATAGCTTCAATAATAAAAGCATGTTATAAAAAGCATAATAAAGGCAAGCTTTCAACATCTGATAAAATAGATAGAGTAGTTACAAATCGCTTTTTAGGACTTCCGATTTTTGCTGTTGTTATGTTCTTGGTTTACTATATATCCATGGTAACAGTTGGTACCTTTGCAACAGACTGGACTAACGACGGGTTGTTTGGTGACGGTTGGCATTTATTTGGTATAGGCTCAGCAGCTTATAATGAAAAAGCTGAAGAATATACCGCAGCTAAACAAGCAGCTATCGCATTTGTCGGCATTGATTTTGAAGCAGAAGACTTTGATGAGACAGAAGCTCTTTCTAAGCTCAAATCATATAAGAAAGTTTCAGATAGTGCAACGGTTACTGTGTCTGATGAAGAAACACTTGAAGATATAGAAATGATCGCTTATTATTCAGAGGTACCAAATGACGCAGATGAAGATACTACTGTGTCCATGACGTATGAAGAAGCGGTAAAATATTTTGACGAAAACGGCTTTGAAGAGCCGGATCCTTCTAATTACGGCGTATGGGTACCGGGAATACCGGTTCTTATTGAAAACGGCTTGAATGCCATCGGTGCAGCTTCGTGGCTGAAAGGATTAATAATAGATGGAATTGTAGCAGGAGTCGGCGCGGTTCTTGGATTTGTACCGCAAATGTTAGTGTTGTTTTTGATGCTGGCATTTTTAGAGGCTTGCGGATATATGTCGCGTATAGCGTTTGTACTTGACAGAATCTTTCGTAAATTCGGATTGTCTGGAAAATCCTTTATACCTATGCTTATTGGTACAGGCTGCGGCGTTCCGGGGATTATGGCGTCGCGTACAATTGAAAATGAACGTGACAGACGAATGACTATTATGACAACAACGTTTATACCTTGCGGGGCTAAGGTACCGTTTATCTCGATGATTGCCGGAGCTATATTCGGCGGCAGCGCTATTGTTGCGACAAGCGCTTACTTTATAGGTATGGCAGCAATTATTGTATCGGGTATCATACTAAAGAAAACCAAAATGTTCTCCGGTGAACCCGCACCGTTTGTTATGGAACTTCCGGCATATCACTTGCCGACAGTTAGCAATGTTCTTCGTTCGATGTGGGAGCGAGGCTGGTCATTTATAAAAAAGGCAGGCACAATAATCTTGCTGTCAACTATAGTTGTATGGTTTGCTTCGTATTTTGGCTTTGTTGACGGAACCTTTAGAATGCTTGGAGAAGATGAAATACAGTATTCGTTTTTGGCAACAATAGGTAATCTTATAGCTTGGATTTTCGCTCCGCTCGGTTGGGGCACATGGCAGGCGACAGTTGCATCGATTACCGGCTTGGTTGCAAAAGAAAACATTGTAGGTACAATGGGGATTCTTTATGGAGCGTCGGGCAGTGTATATGCAACGCTTGCAGAAGCTTTTTCGGGAATAACAGGATATTCATTCTTGGTGTTCAATCTTTTATGCGCTCCTTGTTTTGCTGCAA
This sequence comes from Ruminococcaceae bacterium UBA2719, assembly GCA_002353935.1. Taxonomy (GTDB): domain Bacteria; phylum Bacillota; class Clostridia; order Oscillospirales; family Acutalibacteraceae; genus Ruminococcoides. The sequence goes on from DEKP01000010.1 coordinate 2,578, forward strand.
TAGGAGCTATCAGACGTGAGATGAATTCGGCAAAATGGACTTGGTTTGCAATAGGCTATCAGTGCTTATTCGCGTATGCGGTTGCTTTGATGATAAATCAGTTTGGCTCTCTGTTTACCGGCAATATTAATGTTATAGGTCTGATATTTGCGACAGCTATATTTGCTTTTATTATTTACATGCTTTTTAGACCTTATAAGGAATCAACAAGGCTTACAACAAAACTTAAATAATTAGTAAGAATAACATTTATACTTAGAAAGTTGAAAGGAGACCGGCGATGACTTGGATAATTAACAATATAGCGACAATTATAATTACTGTGATACTTATTGCAATAATAGCGCTTATAGTATTTAAACTCGTAAAAGATAAAAAATCTAACAAGTCCTCGTGCGGATGTAATTGTGCACACTGTACAATGGCAAACTCTTGTCATAAGCCAAAAAGGTGAAAATCAGCGGCGGTTTATTTATGAAGTAATAAAATAATAGTAAATAAAAA
>DEKP01000009.1 GCA_002353935.1 Ruminococcaceae bacterium UBA2719
CTGAGTCACAAACTGAATCACAGGCTGAGTCACAAACTGAGTCAGCAAGCGGCAAAGCTACACCGGATGTATCGACTACAAAATCTACATCAAACACAATATCGAACAAAACAAGCGGTTCGGCTGTACAGACAGGTTCTACTCAAATAGCAGTATTCTTCCTTGCAGTACTTGCAATTACAGCAGGAATAGCTATCTTCTTGAAAAAGAGAAAAGCTGACTAATTATTCAGTCTTTAATAAAGAGCAATATTTTTAAATAGATCTTGATAATGAATTTAGGCCCCCTATTAAATAGGGGGCTTTTTGTATGGCTCTCTGTTAATAGTTGGGGTAAACCCGGATAAAACAGAATAAAAGTTCAAAGACAAGCGATGGCTAAAAAGCTGTCGCTTGTTTGTTGTAATTAGGATTTTTGTAAGCAAACATATGAAGAATACGATTGCGAAATCTATTAAAATTCTGGTAACCGTAAGCGTTACGTTTAAGAACTTTGATTTTGTTGTTACAGCCCTTGGTAAAAGCGTTTGTAACAGGACTTGAGAAAGAGTTAAGGATACCGGTCGTCCAATTAATCATTGTTTCAGCACACTTTTTAAATCTTGGTAATCCGCAGTCAAAAGCAGAATCAATCCACTCGGACATCTTCTTTTTAGCTGAATCATGGTCTTTACAATCAAGTATTTTTAAGAATTCTTCTTTGTAGAAATGAGCGGTTGATAAAGAGGGTGAAACATATAGCATGATATTTACTTGCTGCTTTTGTTCGTATGTAAATTTATCAAAGCGTTTCGTCAGGAGAAATCGGGATTTTTTGAAATACTTGCGGTAATCATGAATATTGTCAGTATATTCACCGCAGCAAGGACATTTGTGAGGCTTTCGCTTCATTTCACCATAAATATGTATTTCTTTTTTGTTATTTTCAACTTTTGTTACGATTAAGTCTTGCAATACTGTGAGCTTTTCTGTAAAATTTATGTAGAGCATATTGCTTCCTCCGTTCATGGTTTCTCGTCAATTCCATTTTAACGGATTTGTAGCAAATATGCTCTACTTTTTTAAAATTTAATTATTTTTTCAGCAGGCTCTATTTGTTACCCCAACTTTTATTATAGAGCCTACAAAAAATAATCCCTATCGAATAGGTAAAAGGCAACCCTTCGATAGGGATTATTTAGCTTTTTATAAAGTCACCGTTTTTCCGGTACTGTCAAATGTAGTTATGTAATTACCGTTTTTATCGGTACCTCTGACTGTAAAGGTATATTTGGTACCAAAAGTAGCACCGCTCCAGAGATAGGATGTGTCTTTAAGTCTTGCTATTGATTTCCACGATGAACCGTTCTTTATAAACACTTTATAATAATTTAGATTACCAACAGATTTATTCCATGTGATCCTTATACCACTCTTTTCGCTAACAGCCGATGTTATTTTCGGCGTCCCATATAATATTTTAACGTTTTGTTCAAACAGAAGCTCTCTGTTCCTGTAAACACCGATTTTTGTATAGCCCGGAGTCATTGCCACAAAACTATCTTCGCAACAACCTCGGTGAGATATTTTTCGTTGAGTTTGTATGTTATACCTTTTATATTGTGAGGGATAGCGTTCCTAATCGAGAGTGAAATTTTTTCACTAGCATTGACTGTAAGAACGTCATTGGGAGTGATTTTATATCCGGCTTCTGTTATCCAGTGATATGAAGACTCTGTCCATTATTATATATAGCATAAAATAGGTTGTGGGCAGCATCTATTCCGTTTTAATTATGACATATTTGCGTGGAATGCTTTCCATCACTAACCTGATCTATGGTCTGAGGAAGTGAATTTATGGTTGTGTTGTTTCTTAAAGGATAATTTACTCTTTTATCATACTTGTCGGTGAAATACTTTTTAACGCCTGCGTCATTTACCCAGTTTTCATTTATAGTGGATATCATGTACCATTTATCTGTCGTGATATATATCCCTGAAAGTTTCTTGCTCCTGTAAGTATCAAAGATCTCTGATCAGCAGAAAGATCGTTATTATTCATTGCACGTGCAAGAATAATACCGGTATATTCGAAAGCAAGCTCTGATTTCATTTTATTTAAAAATGTAATAAGTCCTTGCCCATATGTCTGCGCATCAGTAGAAAAATCTGATTCTCCCTGCATCCAGAGGAAAACGCTTTTTCCTCTGTTAAAATGTCCGGAAGCAATTTCTGCATCATATGTTTTTTTTGCAGCTGAAAACGTACTCGTTGCATGATTAAAAGCTGCTTTGCCGCTTTTAATCGAAGACATAGTTTGACCGCAATATGCAGCATTGACTATGAACACTTTATCTTTAGTAAGTCTGTTCCATTCATAGGCAAAGCCCTAATCGAGCCCGGTATAAATATTTGCTCGTGAAGTCGTAGTCGGCGCATAAGCGGAATATACGCTTCCTCTGGAACACACTATACTGTCTTCGGGATGTGGCTCGAGATTGCAGCAAGTTCCTTCCATGTTACTTTGTCCCGCAGCATATACTATCGTTAAATTTGCAGGATTAACGGTAATTTTAAGTGTTTTAAGAGAGCGTGCGGTTCCCTTTTTATATAAAGAAGCCTCTTTGCTGTCAACTATATCAACATAGGCTTTTCCTATGCCTGTTGCAATAAGTGAATTGTTTTTACTTCCGTATAAAGAAACAACATTTTTATCAAGTTTTTGTAAACATTTTCCGCTTTTTACAGAATATGAAGTTACATATTCGTTTCTGATATCCATTATTACATAATTTTTAAAAATAACAGAAAGGTCAAGAATCTCATCATATTCCATTGATATGTTTTCAGTATTTCTCGTCGCAATATTAGTTGAAATATCAGTATTTTCATATGTTTCTGCTAAATTATCATTATCGTTATTATTTTCAGTTTCTGCATCGTTAGATGATACATATATATTAGAGCCTTCAGTCGAAGCAAAGGCAGTGGAAGGCATTAGCAAGATAACAAATACTATAAGCAAAGCTATAACAACATTTTTTATTAAATTTTTCATTTGCTTAATCTCCTTAATATTTAATAAATTATAAATTATTTTTTACTTTATTTATGATGAAGGGGACAATTAAAATAAGCCCATACTATTATAAAATTTTCCTTTTTAGAGGTTGAATCGTTTTATTAGTGAAGGAGGTTGAAGATGGCAGTATTATTTGCCGGTCTTAGCTATGAGGAAGTAGTGCATAAGTATTCGCAAACAGTCGCGAATGTTTGCGTTATGCGCCTGAAAAATACGACCGACGCGGAGGATTGCTTTCAGGATACTTTTGTCAAGCTGTTGACCAAAACGCCATCTTTAAAAGATGAGGAACATTTGAAGCATTGGCTTATCAGAGCGGCGATTCACAGTTGCTATGATTACATAAAAAAGAACCGCCGTACGATTTCGATTGATCAGGTTCCAAATGAGTCGAGCTACCACAGCGACGACGCTTATGATATTTCGTGGGCGCTGATGAAAGTAAAGCCCGACTATCGAGAGATACTTTATCTGCACTATTGCGAACGCTATCAGGTTAAAGAGATTGCCGAAATTCTCAGCAGAAATGTAAATACCGTCAAGGTAATGCTAAAACGCGGACGCGAAATGCTTAAATCAATTTACGGAGGTGAAGCAGAATGAAAAAAGTTAATTTTAACAGTCTTGAAAATTTTGAAGTTCCTGAGGAATGGATTGAAAAAGCTCTTAATGCCAAGCCGAAGAAAAAAATTCTGTTCCGCCCGTATGTTTTGGGAACAGCAG
>DEKP01000023.1:0-12605 GCA_002353935.1 Ruminococcaceae bacterium UBA2719
ACAGCTGGGCAGCTATGTACGGATCGGATAAACGCTGAAAGCATCTAAGCGTGAAGCCGACTCCAAGATTAGATATCCCATCGCTTTATGCGAGTAAGACCCCTTGTAGACTACGAGGTTGATAGGCTGCGTGTGTACGCACGGTGACGTGTTTAGCTTGGCAGTACTAATAGGTCGAGGGCTTGACCACATTGGTCTTTGGTCTCATTTCTCTCTTATATCCGCTTCTTTGCTTTGTTCGGTTTTCTAGGTGCGTTTTTGTTTAATTTGTATATAAAACAGATTATCTGTTGCCATTATTTTTAAGCACGCATCAAGCGTGCTTTATTTATTTAATAAAAACGGAGGGGTTCAAAATTGTGCCCCTCCGTTTTTATATTTTATTTTGTTTTTAAAATGAATTTGCTATTATTCAATATCTGTGATATTAGTGCTGTTAGTAAATCAATCAATTTATAGTGGATTGACTGCACATATAGTACGAATTTTTAATAATCTATATGCTTTACAGTCAAGGTGTTGTATTCTTTCATGCTACTTTTTTTATAGAACATAAATTTGACTTGTTCAAAGCTGCTGTTCTCATAGCTGAGGGTTCGGAAATCTTCTTCATCAAAGTCATTATCCGGTTCGCCAAAGGTTTTTATCACCTTTTTAGCATCAAGCTTTTTATCAAAATTTATACCCTTCGCAAGTTTTACCTCGAGGCTTTTGTTAAGCGTTACTTCAAATTGGCAGATTTGACATTCTGAATATTTTTTCGTCTCTTTTGAAGGGTTGAAAAACTGTACATTCAGACTTTCACCGTTATCGTTTTTTACATAGCTGCCGATTGAATAGGTGTTAGGTTCTAGTTCTTCATCATCTTGTACAGAATAGCCTAGCTTTGTCAGCTCAGAATATTCAAAGGGCAAAGTTAAGGGTGTGCCGTTGAGTTCGATATTAAAGCTCATAAGCTCTTCTCGGTTAATTTTCTTTTGCGCTTCGTCCTTGGAGCTGTCTGCGTTAGAACCGCAAGAGCAAAGTGATATCAAAAGGGCAACAGCCAAGAGGGTTGCAATAATTTTTTTCATTTAAAAAACTCCTTTTTATTAATATTAAAATTTTATCTCTTTTTAAATCCGTCTTTTAGGCTGACGCTGCGATTGAAGATGATGTGATCCTTTGTGCTGTCTTTGTCGATACAGAAATATCCGATACGCATAAACTGAAAGTGCTCGTCTTTTCCACAGTTTTCTACCGAACGTTCCGCTTTACATTCTCTTTTTACAACAAGAGAATCAGGATTTAAAAATTCCAGAAAATCTTTTCCGTCTGCCTCAGGATCGCTGACTGTAAAGAGATTTTCATACAAATTTACGGTGGCGTTTGTATAGTTTTTAGCGTCTACCCAGTGGATAGTGCCTCTGACCTTTCTGCCGTCGGGGGTGTTGCCGCCTCTGGTTTCTTCGTCGTAGGTTGCGTAGACTTCAACGATATTGCCGTTTTCGTCCTTTTTGCAGCCTGTGCATTTTACTATATAGGCAGATTTGAGTCTAACTTCGTTGCCGGGATAAAGTCTCTGATAGCCTTTTATCGGTTCTTCCAGAAAATCGGTGCGCTCTATGAAACATTCGTTGGAGAAGGTTATCGTGCGGCTGCCGTCGCTTTCTTTATTAGGATTGTTTTCAACTTCAAAAGTTTCTGTTTTATCCTCCGGGTAGTTAGTAATAACAAGCTTTATAGGATCTAAAACAACCATAACACGCTTTGCATTTTCATTGAGGTCTTCTCTGAGACAATGCTCAAGAAAACTGTATTCAACTGTAGAATTTACTTTTGAGATTCCGATTCTCTCACAAAAAGAGCGTATAGACTTCGGCGTATATCCTCTTCTGCGCAGACCGCATATGGTTGGCATTCTCGGATCATCCCAGCCGGAAACGAAGTTGTTTTCTACAAGTGCTCTTAGTTTCCTTTTTGACATAACAGTGTTGTTTATTCCAAGTCTGGCAAACTCGATCTGGCGCGGAGTAGAGTCAAAGTCAAGATTAGCTATAACCCAATCGTAAAGCGGACGGTGGTCTTCAAACTCCAGAGAACAAAGCGAGTGGGTAATACCCTCTATAGCGTCCTCAATAGGATGGGCGAAGTCGTACATCGGATATATACACCACTTGTCGCCAGTACGATGGTGAGTAATGCGGTTGATTCTGTAAATTACAGGATCACGCATATTAAAGTTACCGGAGGTTAAGTCGATTTTTGCGCGCAGGGTTAGTTTTCCGTCTTCAAACTCGCCGTTTTTCATGCGCTCAAAAAGTTCTAAACTTTCTTCAATAGGACGATCTCTAAATGGACTTTTTGCGGGAGTAGAGAGATCGCCGCGATATTCACGCATTTGTTCAGCCGAGAGCTCGCAGACATATGCTAACCCCTTTTTTATAAGGCTTATGGCGCATTCGTACATTTTGTCAAAATATTGTGAAGCATAAAAAAATCTGTCGCCCCAGTCAAAGCCCAGCCAGTGGATATCTTCTTTGATTGCATCGACGTATTCAACGTCTTCTTTTGTGGGGTTTGTGTCATCCATTCTCAGATTGCACAGTCCGCCAAATCGTTCGGCTACGCTAAAGTTTAGGCAGATCGCTTTTGCGTGGCCTATGTGGAGATAGCCGTTTGGTTCGGGCGGAAAACGCGTATGCACCTTTTTGCCATAAAACTGTCCGCCCTCGTTGATATCGTTTTCAATAAAGGTGTTAATAAAATTTGAGTTGTTGTCTTCGCTGCCCTCAACTTTATCGGTAATTTCAATTTTTGCTTTTGTATCTTCCATTGTAATTCCTCGTTAATTATCGTTATTTATATGTTGCCTTTGGCAAACGATGCAAATCCGTTTGTACGTTTGCTAAGCAATATTTATAAGCTGAAATTTTAACTTAATTTTTCAATGCCCAACGCCATACGTCTTAAGCTTTCTTCTCTTCCTAATATGTCAAGTATTTCGACAGCACCGCCTGGGGTTACTGTTTTTCCGGCGGCTGAGATTCGAACCGGCCACATTACAGTGCCGTTTTTGACTTCAAGCTTAGCTGCAAGTTCGAGCAAAGTATCATGGATAGAATCAAAATCCCAGTTTTCCATTGAGAAGAGCGCGTCGTAAGCAGCTTTTAGCATAACCGGAGCGTTTTCGAGATTCGTTTTGCTCTTTTTATTTATGAAAAGGGAAACGTCATATTCGGGCAGTTCGTAGAAGAAGTCAATTTTTTCTGCTACGTCACTGAGCTTTGTTGTGCGCTGTTTTAAGATTTTTGCTATCTTTATACGATCAAGCTCTTTATCTTTTAGAGCAAGGTCAAATTGCTCTTTGCAAAGATCTGCAAATTCTTCATCGGTTTTGTTTTTTATATATTCGCCGTTAAACCACTCAAGTTTGTCATAGTCAAAGACCGACGGAGATTTTGATATGCCTTTGATATCAAAAGCTTGTATAAGCTCGTCTAAGCTGAATATCTCGCGATTATCAGATGGGCACCAGCCCAAAAGTGCAATATAGTTGACAATCGCTTCAGGTAAATATCCTTCTTTGACAAGATCCTCAAAGCCGGTTGCGCCATGACGTTTTGAAAGCTTTGAGATAGAGCCGTCATCATTTTTTCCGTTGATCAGCGGCAGGTGTATATAGGTTGGAATCTCCCAGCCAAACGCTTCGTAAAGTAGGTTGTATTTTGGAGAAGAACTCAAATACTCCGATCCTCTTACAACATGAGTAATACCCATAGTATGGTCGTCGATTACGTTTGCAAAATTATAGGTAGGATAGCCGTCTGCTTTTATAAGAATTTGATCTTGAAGCTCGCTGTTTTCTACCGTTATTTCACCAAATACGGCGTCTTTAAAGGTAGTTTGCCCCGTTGTAGGCATTTTTTGTCGTATTACATAGGGTACTCCCTCTTTTAAAAGGCGGTCAATTTCTTCTTTTGAAAGATCGCGGCAATGTCTGTCATAGCCGCCGCCTACGGTTTCGCTTTGAATTTTTTCAAGTCGCTCTTTTGAACAGAAGCATCGGTAAGCTTTGCCCATTTCAATCAGCTTTTCGGCATAGGGCAAATACATATCCTTTCTTTCTGATTGAACATAGGGTCCGTAGTTGCCGCCGATATCGGGACCTTCATCGTGGTTGAGTCCCGCTGTTTTTAAGGTTTTATAGATTACATCAACCGCACCTTCGACATAACGCTCACGGTCGGTGTCTTCGATTCTGAGTATAAATTTTCCGCCTTTGCTCTTTGCAACAAGATATTCGTACAAGGCAGTTCTTAAGTTGCCGATATGGATATATCCTGTCGGAGAAGGCGCAAAACGTGTTCTAACCTCACTCATTTTTATCTCCTTGTTTATTATTGTATAATTTTGTATGTTTTTCTAAAAAGAAATTTCCACTTTAAGCAGCAACGAGCAGTGTGTTTGTAATTTGCGATTTTTGCGACAAGTATTTATAGCTTGTTTTTTCTATTTATTACTCGTCTCTGCCGCAGCACTTTTTATATTTTTTGCCGGAGCCGCAGGGACAGGGGTCGTTTCTGCCGATTTTTTTTGCTTTTCTTACGGTTTTATTGGTTGAGACGGTGCCGTCACCCGAAAAATGTGTGGGCTTTGCTACTTGCTCGCGCTTTAAAGCAAGGGTTACGGCGCTTTCGCTTTTTTGATTTTTATTTTGACCTAAGATTACCTGATGAGCTGCAGCTGCTTTTTGTTCTTGTTCGCGTTTTATGCGTTCGATTTCAGCCTGGCGTTTTTGAATTTCAAGCACACGCTTTGGTGCTATCAGCATCAGCTTTGCTGTATCTTGACGTATGGATTCAATCATCTCGTCGAACATATCAAAACCGTCTATGCGGTATTCTACAACCGGATCACGCTGACCGTAAGCGCGCAGACGAATACCCTGCTTGAGCTGTTCCATATTATCTATATGTTCCATCCAGTAGGTATCTACGCTCTTCAAGAGATACACACGCTCCATCTCGCGCATAGTAGCTGCGTCAAATAGCTTTTCATTTTCGCTGTACATATCAAGCGCACGCTTTGTCAAGATGTCGATGATATCCTGCTTGTCGGTTTTTTCCAGCTCTTCTGTGGTGAATGAAAACTTATTATCCTCATCTATAAGCCATCCGCGATAGAACTCGTTGAGTGCGTTTAGGTTCCAGTTATCTTTATCCATATCGGAGGCGCAGTACATATTGACGTTGTTGATTATCGTTTCTTCAACCATTTTAATTATTGTTTCGTGGATATCCTCGCCGTTTAATACCTGATCGCGCTGAGCATAGATGATTTCACGTTGTTTGTTCATAACGTCATCGTATTCAAGTACGGATTTTCTGATTGCAAAGTTGCGCGATTCAACCTTTTGCTGCGAGCTTTCGATAATATTTGAAAGCATTTTGTTTTCTATAGGCGTAGTCTCGTCAACGTTCATGCGTTCGAGCATCGCTGCCATTCTGTCGCCGCCGAAAATGCGCATGAGATCATCTTCACAGGATAAGAAGAACTTGCTTTCACCGGGGTCTCCCTGACGACCGGAACGTCCGCGAAGCTGGTTGTCGATTCTTCGCGACTCGTGGCGTTCGGTGCCGATGATATACAAGCCGCCTGCTTCTCTTACCTTTTGAGCCTCTTTTTCGATCTCTTCTTTGTATTTATCGTAGAATTCACGATAAGCTTTTCGTGCTTCTAAAATCTCTTTGTCGTCTGTATCGGCAAAGCCCGTTGCTTCCACAATCAGTTCATCGGAATAGCCTTCTTTTTTCAGTGAAGCTTTCGCCATATACTCGGCATTTCCGCCCAAAACTATATCGGTACCACGGCCTGCCATGTTGGTTGCAATTGTAACCGCGCCGTATTTTCCTGCCTGGGCAACAATCTCAGCCTCTTTTTCATGATGCTTGGCGTTTAGAACATTATGCGCTATTCCCGCACGCTTTAAAAACTTTGAGAGCAATTCGCTTTTCTCAATCGAAATTGTACCGACCAGAACCGGCTGGCCAATAGCGTGTCTTTCTTTTATCTCTTCGATTATATTCATGAACTTGCCTTTTTCGGTTTTGAAAATAGCGTCGGGGTTGTCCTTTCTGATAACCTCTTTGTTTGTCGGAATCTCGATAACGTCAAGCTTGTAAATCTCCTGAAATTCCGTTTCCTCTGTCTTTGCGGTACCTGTCATACCGGAAAGCTTTTTATATAATCTGAAGAAATTTTGGAACGTTATGGTAGCGAGTGTTTTTGATTCTGACTCTACCTTTACGCCTTCTTTAGCTTCAATCGCCTGGTGCAAGCCCTCGTTATATCTTCTGCCGTACATAAGTCTACCGGTAAACTCGTCGACGATGATAACCTGGTCGTCTTTTACAACATAGTTTACTTCGTTTTTCATGCAGCCGTAGGCTTTGATCGCTTGGTTTATGTGGTGCTGGAGCGTAATATTTTCAGGATCTGTGAGGTTGTCAACAGAAAAGAACTGCTCTGCCTTTTTAACACCGATCTGAGTAAGCGTTGCGGACTTTGCTTTTTCGTCTACAACATAGTCGATGTTGTTTTCTTCATAAAAGCTCTCCATATCTTCTTTATTGTCTATTTCTGTAAAGACATGTTTTTTGAGCCTTCTTGCAAAGTCGTCGGCGCGTTCATAAAGGTCAGACGCCTTGTCTCCTTTTCCGGAGATAATCAGCGGAGTACGCGCTTCGTCGATAAGAATGGAATCAACCTCGTCGACAATAGCAAAAGCGTGCTCGCGCTGAACCTTTTGCTCCTTATATACTACCATGTTGTCTCTAAGATAATCAAAGCCGAGTTCGTTGTTTGTGCCGTAGGTAATGTCGGCTAAATATTGCTCTTTGCGCTTATCGGGGTCTACAGCGTGAATAATAAGACCGACGCTGAGTCCCAAGTAACGGTAAAGCTTGCCCATCCACTCGGAGTCTCTCTTTGCCAAATAGTCGTTGACTGTGACAATATGAACGCCATTTCCTGTCAGCGCGTTTAAGTATGCCGGCAAAGTAGCAACCAAGGTTTTACCTTCACCGGTTTTCATCTCGGCAATTCTGCCTTGGTGCAAAACGATACCGCCGATAACCTGTACCGGAAAGTGTTTCATTCCTAAAACTCGAGAGGACGCCTCTCTGCATACCGCGAACGCATCAGGCAGAATATCGTCGGTTGTTTCTCCGTTTTTTAATCTGTCCTTTAATATATCAGTTTGAGCTTTCAGTTCTTTTTCGCTCATTTTAGAATATTTGTCCTCTAAAGATAAAACTTTATCGCATATCGGCCGAATTCGTTTTAATTCTCTTTTGGAGTAATCGCCGAACATAGATTTAAACAGTCCCATAACATCATATCCTTTTTATAAATAAATTGGGCAATACACACATTTGAGTTTGCAGTATTGACTTAGAATAAATGTAAAAATTGCCATTCTAAGATATTATATCATACACTAAATAAAAAATAAAGAAAAATATGTAAACAAATATTGACACAATTTTACCTTTTAATATTGATTTTAGAATTTGGTTATAGTAAAATTAACTTACTTGTGATATTTGCGGCGTATGCAGCTAAGAGAGCGCTTGAAATCAAGTAAGCACAAAATGAGCTTATAAGCCTGGTTAAAAGCGCCGGGGCTTTGGAGAAATCGAGGGATATTTATGAATATAATTATTGTCGGATGCGGCAGAGTCGGAAGATCTATTGCCGAACAGCTTAACATGGAGGGTCATTCCATTACGGTTATTGACGAAAAGGTATCGGCGCTCGATAAAATTTCGGATACTCAAAATGTTATGGCTATTGAGGGAAACGGCGCGTCGTATAAAACTCTTAACGAAGCAGGAATAGCGGGCTGCGATCTTCTTATTGCGGTTACAGCAGCGGATGAATTGAATTTATACACCTGTTTGCTTGCTAAAACCTCAGGAGTAAAAAGCACAATAGCCAGAGTCAGAAATCCTGAATATATAAACGATATTCCGTTTGTCAAAGATGAGCTGAAACTGTCGCTTGCGATAAACCCCGAGCTTACCTGCGCTTGTGAAATAGCCAGACTTGTAAAATTTTCGGGAGCTATTAAAATTGATTCTTTCTCAAAGGGTATGATTGATTTAATAAAAATCAAGGTTGATGAAAAATCTTCCTTTGCTGATAAAAAAATTGCCGACTGCTCGTCTATATTAAAGGGTTCGGTTCGTATACCTATAGTAGAACGCGGGGAAGAAACATATATCCCCAACGGAGATTTTGAAATTAAGGCGGGCGACAGGATATCTTTTGTTTCTACAAAAGGAGATACGGGTAAAATGCTAAAGCGCCTGGGCCTTTTGAACAACAAGGGCAGAAATGTAATGATTTTAGGCGGCAGCAAGATCGGATACTACCTTGCAAAGAGCCTCAAAGAAGAGGGACTCAGCGTTAAAATTATTGAAAACAGACAGCAAAGATGTGAAGAGCTAAGCGAAAATTTAGACGGCGTAATGGTAATATACGGCGACGCTATGGACGAAGATATGCTTGTGTCGGAAGGCGTTGAAACAGCTGACGCAGTTGTGGCCTTGATGGATACCGATGAAGAAAACGCGCTTGTATCTATGTATGTAAAACGAGTCAATCCTAAGGCAAAGGTTATTACCGAGCTTGGCAACCTGAAATTTTCTTCTATCTTCGATTCGCTTAATCTCGATACTATTATCAGACCCAAACAGCTTACCGGTGAATATATAATTCGCTATGTACGCGGTATGCACAACACAGTTGGAAGCAATGTTGAGACAATGTATAAGATAAACAACTGGCAGGCGGAAGCACTGGAGTTTAGAGTAAGGGACAAGAGCTCTGTTACATCTATTCCGATAGCAGGGCTTAATCTTAAAAATGATTTACAAATAGTTTGTATTAACAGAAACGGCAAGCTTATTATTCCCACCGGTACCGATACTATTGAAGTGGGCGATACCGTTATTGTGGTTACCAAGCACAAGGGACTGTCGGATTTAAAAGATATATTAAAATGATAAAGCAAACAAAAAACTCGGGCAAATCGTTCTTTGCGGCTTGTTTGAGTTTTATTGTGTAAAAATTTTGGCTGACAGATAATTATATTTCAAGTTTAATTAATTTGATAGGTTGGGTAATATTTATGCATAAACGTATTGTTGTTTATATTTTAGGCTGGGTACTGTGTATAGAGGGCGTTGCAATGCAGTTTTCCACGATTGTTGGACTGTACTACAAGGAAAGAGGCTATATATATTTCTTGTTTATCGGGCTTGCATCTATTGTTTTGGGAATACTGCTGGTATTAAAAAAGCCGAAAAATATGATAATGTATTTAAAAGACGGCTTTGCCTCTACCGCTTTATCATGGATAGTGTTGTCACTTGTCGGGGCTCTGCCGCTGTTTATAAGCAAAGCAATTCCGAACTATGTTGACGCAGTATTTGAAACAATATCCGGCTTTACAACAACCGGAGCTACAATACTAAGAGATATAGAGCGTTTGGAGCACTGTATGCTGTTTTGGCGTAGTTTTTCTCACTTTTTAGGCGGCATGGGCGTTGTAGTATTTTTGCTGGCTCTTATTCCGCGTCTGGGCGGAAATCAAAGTATAAATTTGATGAAAGCAGAGTCTACGGGTCCTTCGGTATCAAAAAGCATGCCGAAGCTTAGAAATTATGCCTTTGTTCTTTACAGCATATATTGCGGCTTGACGGTTATAGAATTTATACTTCTTCTTTTTGGCGGCATGGGTCCGTTTGATTCTGTGACTACGGCGTTTTCTACCGCAGGCACAGGCGGATTTATGGTTTATAATGACTCTATGGGTCACTTCCAAAGTCACTATCTGCAGGCGGTGGTAGCTGTCTTTATGATGTTATTCGGCGTTAATTTTTATGTTTATATACTTATAATTACTCGGAAATTTAAACAAGCATTTAAAAACGAAGAGCTTTGGATTTATTTTGGAATAATAACTGTTTCTACTGTAGCTATAGCTATTAATGTAAGGCATATTTACGGTTCTGTTTTTGAGTCTGTTCACCAGAGCTTTTTCTATGTTACTTCTATTATTTCAACAACCGGCTCGGCTCTTGGAGATACTGATATTTGGCCACAGCTTAGCAAATCGATCATACTGATTTTGACCTGCGTAGGTGCGTGCGCGGGATCAACCGGAGGCGGATTTAAGCTGTCACGTATAATTATTCTCTTAAAGGGAATGAAAAAGGAGTTTAAAATTATCGCTCATCCTCACACGGTACAAACCGTGAAAATCGACAACAAAAAAATCCCGCATGAGGTTACCCGTTCGGTAAGCGTTTATCTGGTGATTTATCTGTCGATTATTATTGTATCTACAATTATCATATCTCTTGACGGATTTGATTTTATGACTAACTTCTCTAGTGTTTTAGCTACGCTCAACAATGTGGGACCGGGATTTTCGGTGGTTGGCAGCACAGGAAACTATGCGGACTTTAGTTTGCTTTCCAAGATAGTTTTCTGCTTTAATATGCTTGCCGGAAGACTTGAGCTTTACCCGCTTTTATTGTTGTTTGTGCCGATGGCGTGGAAGAAAAATTAATTAAAAAATTTTTAATACAAGCGAGCGTTAAAATCAACTCAAAAAAGATCGTTACACTTGTTTCGTGTTTTCGAGCAAGCAGCAAAACGCCAGAGTTTAATGGAATATTAAAATAATAAGGGAAAGTACAATGAAAACTAAAACGGTTTTTATAAGCGGTGCGGCAAAAGGTATCGGCGCGGCTTGTGCCAGGGCATTCGCGAAAGAAAAGCACAACGTTATAATAAATTATTTGCACAGCGAAGAAAAAGCGATTAAGCTTTCTGAAGAATTAGAGCAGAACTATCAAGTATCAACGCTGTGCCTAAAGGGTGATATAAGCGATTATAATCAAACTCAGGCGATGTTTTCAAAGGCGTATGAGACTTTTTCAGATATAGATGTGCTTGTAAATAACGCAGGCATTTCTCTTATTAAACTGTTTAGTGACATCACAAAAGATGAGTGGGATAAAATAATCGCAACGAATCTTAGTTCACTTTATAATACATGTTCGTCAGTTGTACCGCATATGGTTAGAAACCACAAGGGCTGCATTATAAATATCAGCTCTATGTGGGGACAGGTTGGAGCTTCATGCGAAGTTGCTTACAGTGCTTCAAAGGCAGGCGTTATCGGTTTTACCAAGGCTTTGGCAAAAGAACTGGCGCCTTCTGACATCCGCGTAAACTGTATAGCGCCCGGCGTTATTATGACCGATATGATGAACGAATGTGATGATGAAACCATAAGACAATTAAAAGAAGAAACACCGCTCTCTGCCTTAGGACAGCCCGAAGACATAGCTAATGCCGTTATGTTTTTATCAAGCGATAAGGCGAGCTTTATTACCGGACAGATAATCGGCATAAACGGTGGCATGATAATATGAACAGGCGTTTAAAACTAGATTTTAAACGCCTTTCAAAAACTTTTGTATGTTCGATTGTTTTTGCAATAATATTTTGTTCAGCTTTTTGCGCAAAAGCGGATTCAGGCTTTTATGCCGGAAATGACAGTCAAATTTATAAAAATCGTTTGTTTTATATTGATGTTTGTTATGACAGCAGCTATGGAGTTTCATCAGCGATAATAAATATAAAATTCGACAGCGATATGGCTGTGTTCAAATCGCTTAACAACGAGAGCGGCGAAACAGCGCTAAAAGCCAGAGAAAACGGCGGTACAATAAGTATAATCTACGCTGACTGCAGTGAAGATAAATCAGATCAGCGACTGTTTACTATGTGCCTTAAAAGTTTGAAAGAAGGAAACTTTGATATCAATATATCCTGCGAGGAACTGATGGAAAAGAATTCTTCTGATTATGTAATATCGAAAATGGATGACAGAAGCCTTTGTAACGTTACAGTGAATGAAAAATCCGTGTCCGTTAAGACAACAGATCCGGTTCATTCATCAAAAAATAAAGCTTCAGATAAAAAGCAAAACAACAAAAATTCTGAATATAATGCTGATTTTATTGACGACTATAATGATATTGAAGAAGATGGAGAAACTGATAAAATTAATATCATCGGTAAGAACAATGATATAGTTCGTTTTACGGTTATCATAGTTATAGTGGTGTTTATCGGCTTTGTTGTTTTTTATTTAATTATAGAACGAAAGCTTAAAAAAATTAAAAATAAAGATAAGAAAAAGGAAGAGGAGAATAAAGATAAGGAAGATAAGGATAAAGAGAAAGCAGATGATGACAATAAAGATGAAAACAATAAAAAATAAGTCCCGATTCGACTGAAAAATTGAATCGGGATTTTTACTGCACAGAAAATTGCTTCTTTCCGGAAAAGCTGCGGCGGCTCGCCGCCAAAACGAGTTTTGGATTTATTCTTTCCGCTTTTACGTTTTGAGATTTTTACAACGTTTGATTTTAACTTGCTTTAGCTAGAATAAAACTTACGCTTTAGTCGGGAATTAGAGTTGTATTTTAGAAGAGCCTATCTTCCCGGAAAAGCTTTGGCGGCTCGCCGCCAAAACGAGT
>DEKP01000023.1:12635-43626 GCA_002353935.1 Ruminococcaceae bacterium UBA2719
CCCGGAAAGGGAGCGGCGGCTCGCCGCTTATTTTTTTAAAACTTTTATTATCTCTCCGATATACAGATAATGGAAGTCTTCACCACCGAATTTCTCTTTTGTTTTTTCGTCTGTGAAAAATTTATCGTTCATAGGCTGAGCGTATAATTTTTTGCAAATTATTGCTGTGTTCGCCTGTTCAAAAAACGGTACACTGGACGGCGCACTGGATAGCGCGCTGTCTTTTGTGTCGACTTCGGAGCTGTTTAAACAATTATCCTCAGTTTTGTAATTTACAATTTCGCTAAAGATCGGAGTCAATGCGCATTCTTTGATTTTATCGGTATCTCGGCCTGAGTGAGTGCCCATGTATGAGAGCATTTTTCTGTAGCTTTCATCAAAAAACGAGCATGAAAAATAATCATGTTTATTGACAAAATCAAAGGTGTATCTAGACGGTCTGATAAAAGCAAAAACTACGTTTTTGTTCCACATAACGCCCATACCGCCCCAAGAGGCAGTCATTGTGTTAAGACTGTTTTCGTTGCCTGAGGCAATGAGCATCCAGTCTTTGCCTATCATTTCAAACGCTGTTTTATTAAGTTCGCTCGGTAAAATCTCTTTGAACATAATATCCTCCGTTGTTATCTGTATAAACTAGTACGATGTAATTGTTAGGGCAAGACCATATATAATATCTTGCCCTAAATATAATTACGCTTTTACCGCCTTTATTATTCTTACTATAACAGGGCTTAAAACTAAATTTACTCCAAGCTCTACAAGGAAATTGACTCCTGTAAGCCCAAATATAATATAATATAAAAGATCTGATCCGCCGGCCCAGGTAGCGAGAACATCTTTAAAGAACAGCACTAATCCCAGGATAAAAATTCCCGTATTGACAATCGGAGAACAAACAGCCGCAACGATGCTGGCAACGACTGTGTTTTTATTAGCGATTGCCTTATATACAAACCCCGATACAAAGCCTGCAGCAGTACCCTTTAACATGCATAAAACAAAACACATAAAAGGATTTGCGTTCCAGACCATAGCGCCGCCGACATCTGCGCCGAAAACGCACATCAGTATTACAACTATGCTGAATACTGCTCCAAGATATGCTCCTGCTCCGGCGCCGTACATCGCCGCGCCCACTACGATAGGAATAAGCGCCAAGGTGATTGAAAACGGACCAAAGTGAACGTAGGTTGTAAATATCTGAAGAGCTATTATAATCGCGGTGAGAATTGCGAGTCCCGTCAGACGGTGTACGTTGGTTTTGTTGTTGATTGTTGACATAAATATTACCTCCTGCTGCCTCTCATAAAGATGAAGCGCAAATTTTAACAAAGGAATGAACAAAACGAGCTTAAAAAGTTATGCTTTTGCTTTGTGCCGGAATGCTCTGTGTTGCAATCGGGAAATAAAGGCTTGTTTTAGAAGAACCTTTCTCCCCAAAATATCCGCGGCAACTCGCCGTCGGAATGGATGTAACTTAAAGCTGCCTTCAAGTTGGTTTACGTTAGAGTAAATCCTACGCCTATAGTCGGGCAATAAACGTTTGTTTTAGAATAACGTTTCTTCCCGGAAAGGGTGCAACTTCAAGTTGCGTTTTTGTTGTAGATTATTCTAAGGCCCTGCAAAATCAGATCGTCTTTGATGTCTATTTTGTGCGAGCAGTTGGGGATTATAGTAGAAGCGAGGCCTCCTGTGGCAATTATACTGCACTCTGCGCCGAGCTCGCTTTCTATTTTATCTATCATTCCGTCAATCATGCACGCGAAGCCCAAGACCACGCCGGCTTTTATAGATTTTTCGGTGCTTTTGCCTATAACAGACTTAGGCGCTTCCAGAGCTACGGAAGTTAAAAGCGCGCTGTTTTGGGTCATTGCGTCTAAAGAGATGGCAACACCCGGTGCTATAGGACCCCCTATCATAGCGCCGCTTTGATCTATAACACTCCATACGGTAGCTGTGCCCATGCTGATGACAATGCACGGGGATTGATATATCGAATTTGCAGCTACTCCCCCTACAACCAAATCGGCACCTAGCGTAGACGGATCCTCAATTTTGATATTAAGACCCGTTTTTATACCGGGACCTACAACAATAGCCTCAATGCCGAAAACGTGAAAAATCGCGTCTTTTATTCTGCCGGTGACAATAGGCACAACAGAGCTGATAATTGAGCCGGTTATATCCTTGTATTCGCCCTTGACAGGAAAAACCTTTAACAGAGTGTAAAGCTCCACTGCATATTCGTCGGATGTCTTTTTTTTATCAGTGGAAAGGCGAATCGTTGTGACAAGCTCTTCCCCGTCAAAGAATCCGAATTTTATATTCGTGTTGCCTACATCTACTGCCAAAAGCATAATTGTCACTCCTTTGCCATAATATTATATCTAATATTATATTTATTTTCAATATTTTTGCACAAATTTTTGCTTTTTTACAATAGTGAAAAATATATCGGATTTTATATGGTATTATAACAATGTATGTAACGGTTACAGGAGGAATAGTATGAACGCAGAAGAAAGAAAAACGTTGGAAATTTTCTCGTGTAAGGCGAGAAAAGGCGCAATACTCTCGACTTTTAACGCTAAATCAGGACATCCGGGCGGCTCTTTGTCGGCGGCTGATATTTACACTTATCTTTATTTTAAAGAAATGAATGTTAAGCCGGACAATCCTTTGTGGGAGGACAGGGACCGTTTTGTTTTGTCGAAAGGTCACTGCTGCCCAAGCTTGTATGCAATACTTGCGTTAAAGGGCTATTTTGACTTTAGCGAGCTTGAAAGTCTGCGTCATGTTGGCGCTATGCTTCAGGGACATCCGGATATGAAAAGTACCCCCGGAATTGATATGAGCTCGGGATCTCTGGGTCAGGGTATATCGGCGGCGTGCGGAATCGCGCTGAGTGCAAAACTTGACAAAAAAGATTTTCGTGTATATACGTTGCTTGGAGACGGCGAATGTGAAGAGGGTGAAGTTTGGGAAGCGGCGATGTTTGCAAGCCACCATAAGCTTGACAACCTTGTAGTATTTGTAGACTGTAACGGACTTCAGATCGACGGCACAACCGAAGAGGTTGCGGGAGTAGAGCCGCTGGATCAGAAATTTGAAAGCTTTGGTTTTCATACCGTTAAGATAGACGGTCATAATTTTGACGAAATTGAGAAAGCTTTAAATGAAGCAAGACAAATAAAAGGGCAACCAACTGCAATACTCGCAAAAACCATCAAGGGCAAGGGCGTTTCCTTTATGGAAAATCAAGTTGGCTGGCACGGCAAGGCAACTAACGCAGAAGAATATAAGCTCGCGATGGACGAGCTGGATGCAAGACTGAAAGAACTGGAGGGATAAACATGGCGGATATTATTACAAAGGCAACCAGAGAAAGCTTTGGTGAAGCTTTGTGCGAGCTTGCAAAAACTAACAAAGATATAGTTGTTTTGGACGCTGATCTTTCGGCGGCTACAAAGACCTCGATTTTTGCTAAAGAATATCCCGAAAGATTTTTTGACTGCGGAATAGCAGAGCAGAATATGATCGGCGTAGCGGCAGGCTTGGCTGCTTCGGGAAAAATTCCGGTTGCTGCCTCCTTTGCAATGTTTGCAACGGGCAGAGCATTTGAGCAAATCAGAAACAGCGTTGCTTACCCAAATTTGAACGTAAAGATAGCCGGCTCTCACGCAGGCATATCAACAGGCGAGGACGGCGCTACGCATCAGTGCCTTGAGGATATCGGCATCATGCGTACGATTCCTAATATGGTAGTGCTTAACCCTGCCGACCATTATGAGATGATAGAGGCTACAAAGGCAGCGATAAATTATGACGGTCCGGTGTATATTCGCTTGGGCAGACTGGCAGTTGATTCGTTCAATGATCCTAAAACTTATAAATTTGAGCTTGGAAAAGGCATAACGATGAATGACGGCGATGACATCACTGTAATAGCTACGGGTCTGTGTGTAAACGAAGCTCGCAAGGCGGTAGAAAGCTTAAAGGAAGAAGGCATCAACGCGCGCCTGATCAATATACACACAATAAAGCCTATTGACCGCGAGATCATTATCAAAGCGGCAAAGGAAACCGGCAAAATCATAACGGTAGAGGAGCACAACGTTATCGGGGGACTTGGTGACGCTGTGTGCGAGGTGACATCTTCTGAGTGCCCTGTTAAGGTTAGAAGAGTCGGAGTTTACGACCGTTTTGGATATTCGGGTCCTGCCAAAGAACTTTTGGATATCTTCGGAATGACCGAGAGCAACATCAAAAAGGTTATTAAAGAAGAGCTTGGAAAATAAAAGATAAATATTTGTGATAAAAAAGCTTGAGGCTGACCAAAGCGGTCAGCCTCAAAAGATTGTTTGGCAACATCGGAGTCGTTTTTGCAAATAAAAAAGCGCGACCAAGGCCGCGCCGAAAAACGCAGACTTTGTCGCCAAACAAAATTGAAAATTTCACAAAAAATGGTATCTCCGTGAAAAGCACTCTGCGTTTTTACCAAAATAAAAGCACGGAGCCCATTACAAATCCATTTTCAATTTTGCTTGGCAGATTCATCATAACACACAGAAAATAAAAATGCAACATTTTTATTAAGCGGCGTGACGCCGCAGACTTTCCGAGAAGATAGGTTCTGCCAAAAGAACCCTTTAGTGCCCGACTGTAGGGTAAAAACAGAGATTTTCCTTGTAAATAAAAAAGCGCGACCAAGGCCGCGCTGAAAAACGCAGGCATTTGTCGCCAAACAAATTGAATATTTGATAATAAGAGAATCACATATCATTGCCTACGTTTTTGCTAAAAACAAAAACGTAATTCTCTTAAATCAAAAAATCACTGTATTCAATTCGTTTGGCAAGCTCATAATAACACGATATAAATAAAAAATCAACACTTTATTTGGATTTAGTATAAATATAATTTGGTGAGAAAATGAAAATACTTGTGATCAAAACAGGCGGAACGATCGATAGCGCCTATAATAATATCGACAAGCAAATTAATGTGACTGAAAGAAGCGGCAGTGCTGTCGCTGAAAAATACAAAAGCGAGCACGATGATTGCAGCTTTGAGGTTATAACTCCGTTGAACATTTTGAGCGAGAATATTTCAAAGGATGATTTTTACACGCTCGCAAAAGCTATGTATAATGCGGATTTTGACGCCTATGACGGCATAATAGTTACCTGCGGCAGTGACGCGCTTTCGTATATATCAGCATTTATCGGACTTCTGTTTTGGGACAAAAAGCCGATTATGATAGTATGCGCAAATAAAATAGAAGAAAACGGAAAATCTAACGGGTATATCAATTTTTGCGCGGCTGTGGAGCTTATAAAACTAAATCTTTGCGGCGTATTTGTGCCGTATCAAAACAGTGATGAAACCACATATGTTCACTGTGCTACAGAAATTTTACCGGCGGATTTCAATGATGATTTTTTCAGCAGGACGGGTGCGTATGCCGTATTTGATAAAAAGTCCGATTTTTATGAGAAATTTTGCGGCAAAAACACAATTGACAAGTTTTTTGAAAATGATAGAATATTTGTTAGTGACAAAATTTGTGAAAAAACTACAGTTTGGAAACTGAGAATAAAAAATACGCTTGTAAGGCAAAAAATAAAAGCCGGCGTGTTTGATAGACTAAATGTACCGTATTTTGACAAAACCCCGCTGGTGATCAACGCTTATCCTATGCTTGATTACGGCAAAATAAAAACTGAGGGCGTTTTTGCATTCTTGCACACCCTGTATCATTCGTCAACTCTCGACAGCATAAAAGTGATGGATTTTATAAAAAGAACAGGGGAAATTCCGTTTTTTATTTCGCCTTTGAAAAAGGGCAATGCTTTGTATAAATCAACGCAAGATGTTTTAAAATCAGGCGCTTTGGCGCTGTATGATATATCAAACGAGTGCGCATATATCAAGCTTTGTCTGGCGCTTAATCAAAACAAATATTCAACAGTAAAATTTATGGAGGATTAAGATGAAAAAAGTTGCAGTTTTTCTGATCGCTTTTGCAGCAACGCTGTGGGGATCAATAGGGCTTTTTATCAGATATTTTAACTCTCTGGGGCTCGATTCCATGCAGATAGTTATGATCAGAATGACCTTGTCCGCCATAATATTTTCAATCGTTATGCTGATATATAAGCCAAAGGCATTTAAAATTAAACTTAAAGATCTGTGGTGTTTTTTAGGTTCGGGAATTTTGAGTTTGGGACTGTTTTCTTTTTGCTATTTTAAGGCAATTGAATTAAGCTCTATGTCGGTAGCTTCTATATTGCTGTATACCTCGCCGATGTTTGTTATGCTTTTTTCCGTGGTTTTATTTAAAGAAAAGCTAAACGCGGTGAAAATCGCTTCACTTATTCTTGCTTTTTCGGGCTGTGCTTTGGTTACGGGTATTTTGACAGGCGGAGCTCAGATAAGTATGGTCGGCTTACTTTTCGGTCTTGCTTCGGGTCTGTTTTATGCTTTGTACTCGATATTCTCGCGTTTTGCGCTCATGAAAGGTTACGGACCGCTTACAATAACGATGTATACGTTTATATTTGCGAGCATCGCGGTAATCGCCTTTTCAAATCCCATACCGGTCGTAAAAGTAATGTTTTCAAGCACAAAAACTGTGTTTATAAGCATTTTGTTTGCAGTTTTAAACGGAGTTTTATCTTATTTTGCTTATACCTTTGGGCTAAAATATATAAAGTCCAGTACAGCATCCATCATTTCTACCATAGAGCCTGTTGTCGCAACAATTGCAGGTGCAATTGTATTTTCCGAGGCGGTTCAGTTCCCTACGGGATATTTGGGAATACTTTTTGTTTTGGCTTCGGTAGTGATAATAAATATAAAACTCAAACCAAAAAAGAAGCGTATTATCGGCGATGTATTAACAGCGCAGCGTCGTGCTGTAGAATCATTTTCGGCCAGAAGTGTTTCATCAAAACAAACCTTTAATGCCGCAAAAAAACAAGATGTTGCCTAAAATAGGTGTATAGAAAAACTTGTTTTTGTTTTCCGACGTTGATGAACTAAATCAAATAGCTTTTTAAAAAAAGGCTCATCGAAAGCAACCTCATGTTGCTTAGATACAGTATAGATTTAGATCCCAGCAGGGGATATACGGGTGCTTTCGAAGATAGAATTTATAATCGGGATTTATGCTGTGAATTTTTAAAATTAAGCTAAAAAAATCATCCGTTTTGTGGTAGGCTGAAAGATTGAGCTTAGGTTTATTTTTTAAGGTGTTTTTTGCGCCGTTTAGCATTTTTTCTTCCATACCCTCGATGTCTGCCTTGATGTATGTTGCACAAAAGTCTAAGTCGTCTACGCTTTTTACCACAATTTCGCGTGGAAAAGCGATTTTTGAGGCTTGGTTGGAATCTTGTTTTATGTTTTCTGCGTGGTTTTCGGCACTTTGGGTCTTACTGAGAACAGATTGTCTGCCGCCTGCTTTGGGCGCGAACATAGAACCGCTTTTGTCAGATATTCCGATGTTGTAAAGAGTACAGTTTTTGACAGCTTTTAGGCTGTCTTTATTTTTTATATTTTTTTGCAGTTTTTCAAAGTTTTTATAATTAGGTTCTACTGCTACAATACTTTTATATCTGTCGGTGTAGCGCAAAAATTCCTCGATAGTATCACCATCATAAGCGCCGAGGTCGAGATAGTTTTCATTTTTAAGCCGCAAAATGTTTTGGAACACCTCTGACTTGTCACTGGTAATTTTTGAAAGATATTCAATATGCCCTGTATAGAAAAAATCCAGCGCGCCTTTGAACACTTCTTTTGATTTTTCGTCACAGAGAAGCGAGTAGGCGAGCTCAATTTTTTCTTTATTTTTTGCTAAATATTCGTCGTCGATTATTTCACCTGAAATTACCGGAACATAGGGGCAAAGCAGAGGATGCATACGCCCCACCTTTTCTATATGCGCCATAACATTTTCAAGAGAACTGGCAAAGCACAAGGCAATATAAAAATCGTCGAATTTTTCTTCAAAGTCGCTTTGACGGCTTACGGTAAAGCCGTGAAAATTCTGATACCTTACAAATTCGTCAGATGCCATAACACCTGAAATTTTTATGCTGCGGCGGTTAAACTCCGATATCACCTTGTCTGCTCCGTTGCCCATGCCGTAGAGTACAATAGGTTTTTTGGCGCTTTTAAGCACTTTATATACATTTTTAAATTCAAAATCAAATAACATAATTAAACCACGCTAATATAAAATATTTTTCTTTTTATCAGCTGTCCATAAAACTGCATCCTAAAATAGACTTGTAGTTAGCTGTGTGAAGCTGACTTTTTAAATCCGGAACTTCAAATTGAATTTTTACGTTTTTAAAGCTTGTGAGAAATTTATGGGTTGCATGAGCCGCAGGGTTTATATCCGTCTTTTACAGCTTTTTCTCGAGAATTAAAATACACTTTGTTTTTATCGCTCATATTTTTTGCACCCGAGCAGTCGGGCTTATGAAAGATTTTGCTGTTTTTGTTACCGATATACGTTTCTTTGTCAGGCTGTGTTTTGTCGTTTGTATCGAAAGAAGATTTAGAAGAGTTTTCAGATGCCGGGATATATGTTTCATTCGCTATCTCGCCCGTTGAGGAGCTGAATTTTAGATATGTTCCGTCAGTGACGGAAACTATTGTACCCACTTCATCTGTGCGGTAATATGTGATATTAAAATCATTTAGTGTTTTTATCGTCTCCTTGTGCGGGTGTCCGTAGTCGTTGTTTTTGCCGCAAGAGATTATAGCAAAAGAGGGGTTGACCGCCTTTATAAAAGCTTTAGAGGAAGAGGTAGACGACCCGTGATGACCAAGTTTTATAACATCGGCAGACAAATCCTCTTTGGCTTTGAGCATTTCTTTTTCCGATATTGTTTCGGCATCGCCGCACAAAAGGTATGATATATTTGAGCAGGTAGCCTTTATTACAACCGAGTAGTTGTTATATCCTTCATAACCGTCGGACAAAGGAGCGAGCACGGTAAACTCCGCTTCGCCAAAAGAGTAGGTACTGCCTGGCTGAGAGTCGATATAGTTTACGTCGTTTTTATCTACCGCGCGCAGAACATTTAGCCAGGTTGTGGTACTTTGGTCGGTTTCAGAGGTTATAAAATTTTCGCATTCTATACCGTTTATTACCGCAGAAAGACCGCCGACATGATCCGAGTGCGGATGAGTTGCTATAACATATTTCAAAGACCTGGCGCCTTGGCTTTTGATATAATCCAGCACAGTTTCGCCGTATTCTTTTTCGCCTGCGTCTACGAGTACAAATTCATCGTCAGAACTCAGCAAAATACTGTCGCCTTGACCGACGTCCAAAAAAGATACTTTTAATTTGATATCGCTGTCGTTGAAATCATTAAGATTATTAAACTTAGGGGTTTGTATATTTACACAGTTTTCCAGGCAGCCTGTAAAGGTCATACACACAATAATCGTTATAAAAGCGCATATGGTAATCTTAAGCGATTTTTTAAACTTCATATCCCTGCTCCTTGCTGCTTTCAAAAAATTTGAGGCTGAAATTTACAGGTTAATAATACTATAAATAATAAGGCAAGGCAAGCCGAAAAAATTATGCTATAAAAATTAAGCGTCAAATTGAAAAATGGCAAAATTTGCATATAAGGCAAAAATATGTTATTATAATCTATATTTCCAGGCTCCATTATTAGATTAAGGGAGGGGTTTTGTGAGCAACAGCGCACAGTATGAGATTGTAAAATTAGATGACGGACTGCCCGGAAAAGTTATTCTATATGAAAAGCCTGGCAAGGAGTGCTTTACTAAAATGCACAGGCATAAAAGTCTTGAGATAGATTATCTTATACGCGGCAGGATGTGGAGCTTTTTTAATTCTAAGGACTTTGATTTATTAGAAGGAGAATATGTGCTGATAGACAGCGAAAGCGCCCACCAAACCTGCGGAAAATTTCCGGATAAAACGGTAAGATACCTTGTTGTACTTTTTTCGTATAGTTATATCAAAAATTATTTTCAAGACTTTGATCTTTATAGCTTTAATTTGGATAAAAGCCAACAGGCAAAGTTTAAAATAAAAGAGCAGCTCGATGGAATTGTATTTGAGCTTGAAAATGAGTCAAAGTTTTCAAAGCTAAAAATCGCCTGTGCAATGAATCGGATATTGGCAATTCTTTTTACAAAATGCAGCGAATTGAGAAACGACGCAGGAGAAAGAATAAAGATAACAGAAAACGATTATGCCCGAAAAGCAATTCGTTTTATCCGAGAAAATTTTAGCCAGAGACTTTCTCTTGAAGATGTTTCGTCTTATGTGGGGCTGAAGCCGACATATTTTTCACGATTTTTTAGAAAATCTACCGGAAAGACTTTTATAAATTATCTTAATTTGGTAAGGCTTGAAAATACTTTGACAGATATGCAGGAAAATTCTGTAAACGAGAAAACGGCAGCTTTAAGAAACGGATTCCCTAATGTTAAATCGTTTATATTTGTTTTCAAAAGCGTATATGGATGTTCTTTGAGCGAGTATGTCAAACAATACAGAGAAGAACCCCCGGTTTCCAAAATTTTTGAGGCAACAGTTTAAAATCCGGCAAGTATGAGTAATGTGAAAAAATTTGATATTATCTAAAATGAGTCGCCCGGTGGGTAAACCGCACCCCGTCAAGAGGACATAGAAATGCTCCCTTTATAGTAGACAGTGTTTTTTATTTTACTGTCTTATATAAAGGGAGCATATCAGGGGTTATTGGGCGGCTTTTTTGCAATTTAAAAATCGTCAAAATGTTAATTGTTTTGCGAAACATTGACAATAAGCCTCTTGTTTTGCTATAATGTAGACTGTATAAAAATATGAGTTTATTATTAGAATGAAAGGTGGTGTGTAGTATCAAAAAATCATATTTAATCAAGTTTTGCTGTCGCAGCACTGCAGGTAAAGTTAGAAAATATAACGAAGATAATTTTTACTGCAAAGGTCAATACAGACGCGACGTTTATTCTTTGGAGGATGAATTGGTTTGCGGAGAGGTATTAAGCGATACAAATGAGTTGTTTGCTGTTTTTGACGGCATGGGCGGAGAATCCTGTGGAGAAATCGCTTCTTTTATTGCAGCGTCTCACTGTGAGCTCTTTTGTAAAGAGCGTGATAAATATGACGAATATCTGTATGAGTTGTGCGACATACTTAACAGACGTATTTGTGACGAAACAGCCGCGCGCTCTTTGGTTTTGATGGGTACTACCGCTGCGATGATACAGTTTAATAAAAATGATATTTACATTTTGAATATCGGCGACAGCAGAATATATAAGCTCTCGCATCATAAACTAAAAAGAATATCAGAGGATCATGTAGCCTACGGATATAGCTCAAAACCGCCGCTGACGCGTTTTTTGGGCTCGCCATACAGCGAAGAAAATCCGATAAAGCCTTATATAGCTATGGGAAAATATAAGGTTTCGGATATATTCTTGCTCTGCAGCGACGGTATAACCGATATGATCAGCGAAGAAGATATTCAAAGCATTATTGATCAGAAAAAGCCGCTTGAAGAAATAAGCGAGGAGCTTATTAATACCGCTATGGATAATGGCGGCGTTGATAACGCTACGGTGATTTTGTGTAAAATAGAAAACAACAAAAAGCACAGATAGGAAATGTGAAATGACTTATAAAAACAGAAATACCAACAACAGAAGAAGATACAAGTCAAGATATAAAAATCCTCACAACTATAAAACCAAGCGAACTTCTGCTCAAAACCGGGCTGCGGTTTTTGCAGCAATTGCTACTTTTGTGGTTATTGCTTCGGTTGTTGTTATTATTGCATTTGGCGATAATATATACGGCTTTATATCCAACGCGGTTGGATCAAGAGCTACAAAAGGCGAGATTGCAGTAGCTTCGGTAGCAGAAATGACTAACACAGCAACTTCCGCTCCAACAGAAAAAACAGAAGAAACCGTTGCAGAAACAACAGCGCCAACTGAAAAATCTGAACAGAGCTCCGATTTTGTTAAACTGCTTGAAGGAGCCTCTTTGGATGAAGAAAAGCTTTCGGGGTCACAGATGATATTTGTTGAATCTGACGCTTCTTCCTGTACTCTTTACTGCTATGAAAAGGATTCAGACGGAGTTTGGCAAAAGAAGTTTGATAGTATCAGCGGATATATCGGCGAGGGAGGTACATCCTCAAACATATCGCCTTATGATGATACTACGCCGGTTGGGACATTTAATATTGAATTTGCCTTTGGTACCAACAGCAATCCGGGAACCAAGCTTGAATATAACAACGTTGATTATTCTACTTATTGGGTGACAGATCCATCGTCTGTGAATTATAACCGACTGGTAGACGGCTCGGTTTCCCGCGATTTTGAAAGCGCTCAGTGGCTTTATGAATATACTGTTTCATATCCTTACGCCGTGGTATTTGATTATAACCGCAATCCTGTTGATAAATCGAAAGGCTGCGCTAAATTCTTACATGTCAGCAGCTCTGCTACCCAGGGTGGAATAGGTATCTCTCAGGGAGATCTTGTACAGATATTACAGTGGCTTGATCCTGATGCTTCTCCGACAATTTCTATTTATTAATGATTATTTGTTAATATAAAATTTAATTTATAAAAATTTTAAGGCGATACCACATTGAATTTTTGTGGTATTGCCTTAATTGTTTTTTAAGATTTGGTGTTGTAAGTTTTTAAGGTATGAGGTCTTTTGTCTGTATTAGTCAATAAATATTTTATGTTCTTCTTTTTTTAAACAGCGAAGAAGGCAGTTGAGCGACGATAATTGCAAGCAGCATTATAAGACATCCGATGAGTTCTCTTGAGGTCAGCCTTTCGTTCATTATCAGTGCGCCGCCAAGAGCTGCAAACACAGATTCCATGCTCATAGCAATTGACGATACGGTAGGATTGGATGAATATTGCTGACCGATAATCTGCAAAGTATAGGCGATACCCGAAGAAAATATTCCCAAAAATAGGATTTCTTTATATTGAGAAAGTATTGCATTCATATTTGGGGTTTCGAATATAAACATCAATATGAGCGACAGTACGCCACAGACAAAAAATTGCAAACAAGATAGTTTTACGCCGTCTACTGTCTCTTTGAAATAGTCAATACACAGTATTTGTATCGAAAAAGCAACTGCGCAGGAAAGCATTATGATGTCACCGGTGTATATGTTTTTAAGTCCGCTTGAAAAACAAAGCAGGTACAATCCGGCGATCGAAAGCAAGACTCCTATTATAACGGTAAAGCTCGATCTTTTTTTTAAAAACACGCCTAAAATAGGAACAAAAATCACATACATAGCGGTCAAAAATCCACTTCTTCCGGAGGTGGCTGCCGTATCAGGGTACATTGCTATACCAAACTGCTGAATATTAGTTGAAATACAAAGTGCAACTCCGCAGATTAAAGAAGCTATTAAAAGAGTTTTGCGGTCTTTTTTAGTTTTTTCAAATATTGGGCGAGAGCTTTTTTTAGACATTACGAGGATAACAGGAACAAGAGACAAGGATCCTATTATTGATCGCACGCCGTTTAAGGTGAACGGTTGGACGTATCCCGAAGCTCTGTCCTGGGCTACAAAGGCGAATCCCCATATCATAGCCGCGCAAAGCAGTATTATAACAGATAATATATTATTTTTTTTCATATATATAACTCCAAATTTTATAAGTAACGATATATCATAAAAATATAGAAAAGTCAAGCTTATACAAAAAGTTGAAAAATACAACATTTTATGATAAAATCTCTAAAGGCAATACCGCAAAGTAATTATACGCTGTTGCTTGAAAAACAGAAACAAGGAGGCAGGTTATGAAAAAATTTGTGATCGTTTCCATAATTCTTCTCACTATTGGAATTGGTGCTTTTGCTTTTTCTTTATATCATTTTATAGGCGTTGAAAAGGCAAAAACAGCTACGCCTGATGAACTCCGGGCGATTACCGAAGCACCAAAAGAGATGCAGGAAAAAGAAACAATAAAGACTACAGAGTCGCGGCTTTCAGACGAGGGGATCTTTTCAGCAAATTACGAAAAAGCTGCGGCTGATGTTGAAAAGATGACTACCGAACAAATGATAGGTCAGATGATACTGGGAATAAACGCGGGCGATACTGCGTTTAAAAATAATTTGAGTCAATATAATCTCGGCGGATGTTTGTTAAAAAACGAAAGCATTGATTATATGTCGCAGGATGAAGTCAAAAAAATGCTCAATGAATATAAAACGAGTACGAAAACACCTGTGATATTAGCGGCAGAAGAAGAGGGAGGAAAAGTGACAACCGTCAGCGGGCACGATGCTTTTGCTGACTATGTATTTGATTCTCCTCGCAATCTTTACGAGAGTGGCGGACTGGAAGCGGCGGAAAACGCTGAAACTAAAAAGGCGGAGCTTTTATCTTCTTTAGGTTTTAATATGAACTTGGCTCCTGTTGTGGATATGTCTGAGGAGTTCAACCAAATTATGTATTCACGCTCACTTGGTGCTGATAAGAGCACGGTGTCTCAGTATGCAAGATTTGTGATAGAAACCATGCAAAGCAATGGGGTATCGGCTACATTAAAGCATTTTCCCGGATATGGAACTATACCTGATACGACTGAGAGCGTAGTTGTAGATACACGTGATCGCTCTACTATAGAAAGTGTTGATATGGCGCCGTTTGAATCGGGAATAGAAGCCGGTGCGCACTTTGTAATGACTTCAAATGTTGTTGTTGAAAAAATTGATTCAAAGCATACGGCATCGTTGTCTGCCGATATTCATAAGATACTGCGAGACAAATTGCAATTTACGGGACTTATTATAACCGATGAGATAGACAAACAGGATTATTCAGCCTATGCTGACAACAAATCAGTTTATGTGTCGGCTGTTTTAGCCGGCAATGATATGATTCTTGCGCGCGACTATATATCGGCATATAATGATATTTTAAAAGGAGTAAACGATAAAACTATTCCTATAGATACTCTGAAAACAGCGTGCACAAGAATTTTGGCATACAAATATGCAGCGAAAATAATAGAATAAGCTCAGAAAATATAATTATAATAAATGGAACATTATAGCCGGGCGCTGGCGCAGTGCTTTGGCAGATGATTATCAAGTTGGTTAAATTAATTAAAAATTAAAAAGCTGGGACAAATTAAGGCAAAATCAAAAAAAGATTTTGCCTTAAAATTTTTCTTGCATTATTTATATTAATATGGTAAAATAAGCAATACGATATCCGGGTGTGGCGCAGTTTGGTAGCGCGCTTGAATGGGGTTCAAGAGGCCGCTGGTTCGACTCCAGTCACTCGGACCAAAAAAAGAGTACACTTTATGTGTGCTCTTTTTTGTTGTATAAGAAAAGCCACGCGATAGCAGCGTGGCTTTTAAGCGTATTCTTAAATTATTTATTAATTGCAGCGTAGATTTTATCAATCAGCATACCTACCCACGGAATTTTGCCGATAAGCAGGACTTCATTCTTCTTGCCTGTAGCAGCATTAACAATACCAATGATAGCGAGAACAAAAAGAAATATTGAACCGGACCAAAAAATAAGATTAAAAATTCTTGAAATGACCCAGAATCCGAAGGGCATGGCATTGAATATAGCAAGTGTGATAGCCTTTAAAATCTCATACACAACGCCTACTGTCCAAAGGGTAGCGCCTTGCTTAACATGATACTGACAATATTCTGAGTCTTTTCTGACAAAGAGAGGAACCAAGAAAACCGGAGCCCACGGAATGTATGAAAGCCATGCGAGACTCTTATCTGCAGGAAGGACAGAACCGTCTCTATTCATAACAGTGGGTTGTACGGGCTGTTGAGGAGCTTGTTGAGTGTTTTGAGCAGGCTGTTGAGTGTTGTCTACGGGTGAGCCGCAGTTAGCACAGAAAGCTGCGCCGTCAGAAATCGGATTTCCGCAATTTTTACAAAATGCCATAATTGTTACCCCTTTATTTCAAAGTAATAATATGTGAAAATTTAATCACTATCTATGATTATAAGGCGTACTTATTTATATGTCAATATGTCGATCAGATAAAATCGTTTTTATCTACAAACTACATAATAGCTTGAAAATCTATTGTGTTTTTTTACACTTATGTGTTATAATAAATAAAATTTATTATGAAAGAAAAAATAATATAATCAATCTAAGTGTGCGGTATAATACGTAACATCGATATTGGTTATATGCTTAAATCGGATCAGATTTTGGAAAACGACGAGATTTTGAACGTAAGATTTTCGACGCTGCTGTGGAGAGCATTATGAGATCATGGTGTGGAGAATATCGTTCAAATCTGATTAATTTTCGGTAATAAACAAAATTGTTTTATTATAATAATTTTTATTCTGAGGAGAGAAAAAACATGAAATTTCCCTATGCAGCAAAAGGCGTTAAAAACATCTTTAACGCCGAAATTTTAACACTGATTTCAACTATATTAGGCGGTATAGTTACAATCTTGGCAATTGTTACGCTTGCGGATGCAAACGAAACAACTGTTGTTGTTTCCGGAATTATAATGCTGGTGATGAGCATTGCGACAGTTGTAATGTTGGTAGTTGGCGGTATTATAAACATTGTTGGTTATATCCAGGCAGCAAGGGATGAGGACGGTTTTAAGAAAGCTATATATTGCACGATCTTCAGTATTATTTTTGCTTTTGTAGCAGCTTTCTTTATTAATTCTACTGGATTTTTAGGCTGGCTTGGCACTGTTATAAACTTGATATCCCAGGTATTACAATTGCTTGTATTCATCTTCTCGGTTAGCGGTTTGATGAATCTGTCTGCGAAATGTAATAGAAGTGATATGATACAGAAGGGAGCTAATATTCTCAAGCTTATTAGCGGGATCTACATAGCAGTCTTAATCGTTATAGTTTTGACCCGCGTATTCCGCGAGAACGCTTTCAACACATCCCTTGCTACGATCTTCTCTGTAATTACGATAATCTTGTCTGTTGTACTATATTTCCTTTACCTCAGTTATTTGAGTAAAGCGAAGAAAATGCTCGGCGAGAACTAAGTATACATATCTACAGTTGTCAATTTATGATTGAATACACGCCCTGCGTATGGAAAATATACGCAGGGCGTGTTTGGATAATAATGGATATAAATAATAAGTAGTTTAATATGAAACAAAAATTGAATATGGCTTTTTATCATCGGTTACAGTTGCTTTTACAATTACCTTTATTGTGTTAACTCTAAGTTCTAGAAGAGTGGAAAATTCTGACAAAAGAAGGAGAGAAGGGTTGGAAATCGCTGATTTCTCATTTATAATATTTTTATCTCTCATCACATCGTCAGTATGAGTCACATATGGTTTGTTTTGGAGCTTGTCTTGTGGATCGCCAAGATAGTCTTTGAGATAGTAAAAATTATACCAGAATCAATAGTTATCGTGTTCAGCGTTGTTGCTGAAATATTCACCCTGATATCTGAGTTGGTTCATATCATCAAGCTGTGTAATTATTTTGGTAAAGGTATCGAATTTAAGATGGAATGATATTGATTCCCGATATTTTTGTAATGACTATTGCCTGTGGTAAGTCACAGTATAAAGGGCCCGATTAACGGTACAAAAAATCCCGCTGTAGGAAAACAGCGGGATTTTTTTATCTTATGTTATGCTGAAAAGAATCGGTTGAGTGCACGATTGCGCTTTATAAGCTGATACAACGGAAGTCCCAGAACAAAGCATACAACCAGTTCGCCTAAGGCGACAGAGCCTGCGGTCAGCAGGAATGCTCCGATGTGGAATCCGCTATCATTGAGAAAGAGTTCTAATTCTAGCCCTACGAGGATACCGTTAAATATTGCAGGCATGAGCGTTGCGAGTATCGGCATATTAAAGAGCTTGACGTTACGAATAGCGTACATTGTGAACGCTGCCAAAAGAGAGGCGAGTGTGCCGATTACGAGGTCGATAGGCATGATTCCGACGCTGATGAAATTTGCGATAAAGCAACCAACCGTCAACCCCGGGATAGCCGCAGGAGTGATACACGCCAGCAAGCACAGAGCTTCGGCGATTCTGAATTGTACAGCCATGGTGGTGGAGCCGGGAAAAATAGCTGCCTCGGTGTAGTTGATTACTACATAAAGCGCTGCTATCATTGCACCTTGCGCGAGGTACATAACAGGTTTGTTTTTCATATTCTTTTTTCTCCTTAGTTTTGATTTAGACATATTATGTCAAGTCAGGATGGTTACGAACTGACTGTGCACTATGATATCATAAAACCGGTCGATAAGTCAAGAAATGTTTTTATTTGTTTTTTCTTATATTATTATGTAGTTTGTTCATTTTTCTTACCGATTTTTTTAATCATATGTTTGCTGATTATTATTAACAGAACAATTTGTATAATTAACAGTATTGAGAGAATGAAGATAGAATTAAAAGACAGATTTTGATAATAATTGTTAGCAACAATGAGTTTAGCGTTGTTTAGTTGCATTTCATTAGTAAAAGCTAAAAGATAATGCTTTAGCTCAAATATGTTGTCGTAAGGAATGTAGCTTACTGGCAGTATGAGCTTTGGCGTAAAAAGAATAAAGAGCGTGGTTGGAATTGCAATCAAAATTATAGAAAGTATCAAGCGCACAAGAAGGTATAGAAAGTTTTTTCGTATAAGGATGGAGAAATACTCGTGATTATATTCCTTGTGCAGTTTATGATAGGATTTACGAAACATACTGGATATAATTTTGATGACGAATATCACAAAAATCAAATTGATAACCGATATAAGTAGGATTGGAAAATTGGCTATAATATCGTGTTTGACTGTCAAGTCGTTTTTGATATAAAACTCTTTATCCGTTTTTGTTATGCCCATAAGGGGCAAGCCTTTTTCGGAGTAGGAACTTTTTGGTGCAGTAAGGATGTCGATAGAAAGCTCTGAATAATCTTTATAACAGGTATAAGGAACATACACGCGATCGTAGACGTCTGATGAAATTTCACGCAAAAATCCGCTTGGCTTTTTGTAAACTCCTACTATGGTGAATTCTTTATCCCATAAAGAGATTGTTTTTCCCACTACATTTTTATCTAAATTCAAGCTCAGCGCAGCTTTGTCGCTGATTACGATGGCGGGCGCTTTTGTTGTAATGTGCTCTTTAGTGATTTTGGAGCCGCTGACGTAGATGTTGTAGATATCAAAAAAGTTTTCATTTATCAGTACCGGTTTGACTTCGCCGATACCGCTTATTGTTTGTGCTTCAAGTTCGCTGCAGACTGAAAGCTCTTTGCTATATGATATATTTGGCAGCTTTTCATAGGTCGAAAAGGGAATCCCTTGGCTAAGTCGGCTGCGGCTGCATTCCGACACTCTTGGAACTTCTTTGACTACGTTAAAAGATAGAAGCAGAAACACCGCGCTTAAAAGCAAAAATATGATGCATGCAAAATATAACGATATGTTTTTATGCTTTTGCTTAGTCATCAACAATCACCCTTTGGCCGTCATGGATTTCTTTGGAGCTTGTCAGTACAATCGGCAGATCGCCGTCCATATCCACAGCGACATAAAAGTCAGATTCGGCGATAATAGTTACAGGAGTTTGATGGACATAGCGCTTTTCGTCTTTATCTTTGCTTACAAGATACACATAGTCGCCTTTGCTGCCGCTTTGAATCGCAGATTTCATTAAAATATGACCATAGACTTGGCTTTCAAAAACCGTATCAATAACTACCGTTTCACCGTAGTCGGGCATATTTTCGCCGTCTTGAAGATCCATATTCTTGATCTCGGCGGTACATTCGATTCCTTCTTCAACTTCACGTTTACCGACAACCACAGCGGTTCCGCTGCGGTAAACATATTGATTTTCTTTTGCTTCAACAGACGCCTTAAAGTTAACAAGCGAGCCCATCTGAATGAAGCTGTCCGGAGCTCTGTCACAGATGAAGTTAAATTTCAGAGATGAGCCGTCCGAAGAGAGAAGCGGATCGATGGTTGCAGTAGTATGTAAACTGTAACTTAGGGTGCCTTCGCCGCCGAAAGTCTTGGAGACATGAGGCAGCAGATAGTTGTCGATTGTTCCCGAAAAGTAGGTCAGCAGCGCAACAATTATCAGAAAAGCTATGGAGATTTTGATGACAGCGGATTTGATGCTGGATTTTGTATTAGATTTCATTATTACTTCACCTTTTATATTAATATCTATAAAAACGTAAACAATAAAAGCCTTTAAAGAGCATTTTACAAAGTTTTTATTATTTCTTGTGTTTCTTAAATTAGCCTGGATTTTAGAATAAACTTAGGTCAAACCGCCTTAATATTTAGCGTTCTTAAATTCTTTGCTGTGGAAGAGATAAAGCAGCAGCGGAGGAATCATAAAAATCGCTCCGCAAGCGAAGATTACACCCGGATCGTTTGCAGCATAGCTGCTCAGTGCAACTGAGAGAGGATATTTTTCTTCGTCGGTTATATAGATAATTACCTGTTCAACCATGTTCCAGTTGTCAATAAAAGTTAGGATCATAAGAGCTGCAAAACCTCCTTTGACTTGCGGCAGGACGATTTTGAACAGAATTCTTAACGTAGACGCGCCGTCGAGTCTTGCTGCTTCGATCGTTTCGTCCGGGATATAACGCATAAACTGCCGAAGAAGGCACACGCCGAATGCTGTAAACGCCGAGGGCAGAATCAGCGCCCATATGGTGTCGAGCAGCCCAAGTCGCTGTATCATCATATAGTTCGGCACCATCGTTACCCACGAGGGCATAATTAATAGTATAATAAAGATGAAAAACAGCGCGTCACGAAACGGAAAATGCAGTTTTGTAAATGCAAAGGCTGCAAATACAGATACAAGCCCTTGTATTACTACGATCGGAATAGTAATCAACAGTGAATTCCAAAACATCTTCAAAAACTGCGGCCGCCTTAGAAACGCCTGATAATACTGTTCCAAGCTGAATTGATCGGGAATCACGTGAAAGTTTGCGTAATGCTCGGGAGAGTTGGTATATGCTTTGATGATTTCGCTAGATGTCATTACGGAATTTGCAAGCATATATATAATCGGCAGCAAAAACAGTATGGCGATTATTGCAAGTACTGCATATTTGATTATTATAACTATGCGCTTTTTCACTTGTTGCTCCTCCTTTCGATCATGAAGAACACAAGCATTGCGGCGATGATAAACACGCTAAGTAAGATAGAAGCAGTGCTAAGGCGCGGATAATTGAGATTGTTAAAGTTGTTGTTCATGAAGTGTTGAATCATATAGACGTGCTCATCGGGGTACATACCGTAGAGTAAATAGACCTCGCGGTAGATTTTAAAGGAACTTATAACGGTTAGCAGTATTACAAAGAAGGTGGTCGGCCGCAAAAGAGGCAGAACGATTTTTGTAATTACCTGTGCACGGTTAGCGCCGTCAAGCCGCGCAAAATCACTGACGTCTCTGGGCATTTTTCTCAGTCCTGCCGAGAACAAAATGATGTTGTAGGCGCAGTTTTTCCATACAAAAATAATAATTATCAGCGCCATTGACCAAGGGCCTTTGAAAAAAGTTACCGGTTCGATACCCAGCTTTTGCAAAAGATTGTTTACTACGCCGTAATCTGTGAAGAAAATCTGCCACACATACACAACAGATGCAATCGGCACAATCAGCGGAGAGAGAAACAGACTGCTGAAAAAGCTTGTATGTTTGTCAAAGGTTGAGAGAAACAACGCG
Organism: Ruminococcaceae bacterium UBA2719; assembly: GCA_002353935.1. Taxonomy (GTDB): domain Bacteria; phylum Bacillota; class Clostridia; order Oscillospirales; family Acutalibacteraceae; genus Ruminococcoides. The sequence goes on from DEKP01000023.1 coordinate 34,405, forward strand.
ATTAATAAAGGAATCACAACAGCCAGCGGAATGGCAATCAAAGAGAAAATCGCAGTGTTCTTCATAGAGAGCCAAAAAGTATTCGATTTTATCAGTGCAGCGAAATTTGCAAAGCCGACAAACTGATCTTGTAAAGTAAAGCCGTAATACAGGCTTATAAAGTACGGAATCAAATAGAAAATCAGGATCCCGATTAGGGCGGGCAGAGCAAAAAGAAAGCCTGTCCATGCTTGTTTTGTTTTCATTTTCATAACTTTTAACTATTCCAAAATATATATTTTTGTAGCGGAAGATAAATTATCAACGCATTTGTTTACATTGGTTTTGCCGTCTAAGTAGTCCTGCAAAATCGGCATGGCTACATTTCTGTTATAATTTGAATCTTTGAGATTAGAATAAAGCACAACGGAATTTATTTTTTTTATATATTCAACGAGTGCCTTGGATAAGGGGCTGAGTTCAGCTTGTTTTTTCTCAGCGTCGTCATCGTTTTTTTCGTCAATATTGCCTTTTTTGCTCATGTTTATTTGAGCGTCTGTAAAGCAATGCTCTAAAGCGGAATTAAGCACAGGAAGGCAATCGGAGATTTCATTTAAGCTGAATTCTTCATTTGTGCCTACATATAGGTTCTGAACTCGTTCGCTGAGCAGATATTTTATAAACGCCAGTGCTTTGTCGCCTTTATCGATGTTAGCTTTAACAAAGATAGCGTCCACGATATTTGCGGAGTAGGTGTCTTCATCATTTTCAAAGCAAGAATAAAGTACCGGCTCTTTTATATCGTCGGGCACTTCCTTGTAAGCGGAGTATTTTATTGCCACCTCTATCATTATAGGGTTTGAACAGGATAAATACGGATTGAAGAGAAAAGATTTTGCTTTGGCGGCGGGATTATCCGTTGACAAAGAAAGAGAATCATCGCTGCTGTTGCGAAGCTTTTTTAAAAACTCCAGCTTGTTTCGAAACCCTTCGTCAAAATTAACGCTTTTATTCTCAAAATCGATTTGAGAGTTGACAAGCTGCAAAAAGGCTGTGTCAGGATTTATTCCTTTGTCCTCTTCGCTTTCGCTCATAAACCCCGTGCCCCTGGAATTTTTAACAAATTCGGAAAAAACCGTGTCCATATTATCAAAATTCAGGTGATACCCTTGTTCAGCGGGCATATTAAATTTTTCAAATACATTCTTGTCCCCGATCAGGGTATGAACACGATAGAAAGCGGGGATAAAATATCGTTTGCCGTCATAGAGCCCTGAGTCCATAACGGTTTTATTATAAGCATCGAGGTCGAGCTTGTCTTTTGAGGTGTCGTTTTCTATCAACTCATTCAAATCATAAAACGTGCCGTTTTGCATCAGCTTTTCAAAAGGCAAATCCATATAATTTGAAAACAGATCAGGACCCCCTCCCGACATTACCTCAATATTTAGGCGTTGGCTCATGGTCTGATAGTTTTCAAACTTGATCAGCTTGATTTTCATATCTTGCGTTGAGTGTGACGAGCACCATCGGTTGTAGCGTTCGATTTTTTCCACCATATCGTCAGGATATGAATCGGTATAATAATATGTGAGCTGGCCATTATCTGCGGTTTCATCCGCGCTGTTTTTCTCGGAAGAGTTACGGCAGGCCACGCATAACGCTGCCATTATAACAGAAAGCAGCAAGCACAGATATTTTTTCATCATTATCACCATATAAAATAACAATCTGTAAAAATTTTAATAAATTTAGTATATAATGTTTATCGGTCAAAAGCAAGCGAATTGCAAGAATTTTTTAAAAATAGGGGTTTATTTTTTGAGAGGTTTGATTTTGCTGTTTTTGGTGCGAATTAGCGATTGGATATATGATTTTGAAGAAATGAATTCTTTATAAAAGCCTTGACTTAGGGGGCTTTTATTAAACACATAGATTGCGCTTTGTAGCTTTGGATATTTTATTTTATTATCCAAATAAATCGTTAGACAAATCAAAAAAATGTAAGTTTTTTTGACAAACAAAAATGCTTGTGGTATGATAATGGGTATGTTAAAAGCTGAGTAATAGTGATTATTTAATCACCGTTATAAGTAAGATTATCTGGTTTATATTTAAATTGTGATGTTTTGTTTATCGAGAGATAAAGAAGGGGAAACGAAATGATAGAAGATATTATAAAAGTTACGCCTTTAGTAAGGCTTAGAACTTTTCTTAACAACGATGTGCGCATCAAGCTCGAGGGAAGCAATTTTTACGGAAGTGCCAAAGATAGGGCTGCGATATATGTGTTGTCAAAATTGCTTGAAGAGAAAACCATAAACAAGGATACGGAAATTATCGAGAGCTCTTCAGGTAACATGGGAGTTGCCCTGGCGGCAGTTGGCGCGCAGTTGAATCTCAAGGTTACTATTATTATTGATGCGTCTATTTCAAGCTTAAATGAATTTCTGATAAAAGCATACGGCGCTAAAACAATAAAAATTACTCAGGCGGATGAGAACGGAAGTTATCTTAACAAGCGTTTGCAAGCGGTAAGAGAATATATTGCTGAACATGAAAATATTTATTGGTTTAATCAATATGGAAATCCTTTGGTTGTTGAGGCGTATAAAGAAACTGTCGGCAAAGAGATAATAGAGCAGTTTCCCAATATGGATTATATTTTTCTCGCGGTATCAAGCGGCGGAACTGTAGCCGGTGTTTCTCATGCGATTCATGAATATAATAAAGATATCAAGGTTATTGCTGTAGATGTTGAGGGATCGAAAATTTTTGATCCACATACCAAAAAGGTTAAGCACTTTACCGGTATCGGCTCAAGTATTAGAACAGAGAACTTTTTGCGTGCCGGCATAGACGACAAAATTATCGTTAACGAACAGGATTCTATGCAGGCTTTGTTTAGTATGATGAAAGACGAGCAGCTGTTCTTGGGAGGTTCTTCAGGTTGCGTTGTTACGGGAACAGAGCAGTATATTAAACTGCACAATATTAAAAACAAAAAAATTGCTCTTATTTCACACGACCGCGGAGACCGTTATTTTGCAAATTTATATAGTCAAAATTTGAATTTTATATCTGAATAAAATTGAAAGGAAGTAAAATTATGACAAACAGTATTTTAGTTTTGGGAGCTGACCAGGTAAACAGCGCCTTAGACGGCAAGGAAACTCAAATTATTGAAACTGTAAAAAATACATATCTCTTTCATAATGAGGGACAGACAGCTCTGCCACAGTCTATTTTCCTGCGTTTTCCGAACAACGACAGAAACCGTATTATCGGGTTGCCTGCATATATAGGAGGCGATTATGATATCGCCGGCATGAAATGGATCTCATCTTTTCCCGGCAACATTGAAAGAAACATAGAGCGCGCTTCAGCCGCTATTTTTCTCAACGAAATGGACACAGGAAGAGTTATGTCGGTGCTTGAAGGATCTATAATCAGCGCAAAAAGAACCGCAGCAAGCGCTGCTTTGGCGGCTCAGTATTTGCATTCAAATAAAGAGGAAGATTCAATTGGACTGATCGGATGTGGAAGAATCAATAAAGAGATTCTTTTGTTTGTTAAAAGTGTCTTTAAGAATCTTAAGACAGTTTATCTTTATGATTTATCTGATGATCGTATGGATAATTTTATCTCTTGGCACGACGGCTGTGATTATACTTTTGAAAAATGTCAGAGCATAGACGAAATCTTTTCAAAAACCAAGCTGATATCTTTTGCCACTACCGCAGGAGTTCCGTATATAGAAGAAATAAGCACTTTGACTCCTGATCACACAGTGCTCGGTATTTCTCTGAGAGATCTTGCGCCTTCAATAATCGAAAAGGCTCACAACATCGTTGATGATTTTGACCATGTTTGCCGCGAGCGTACTTCTATACACCTTACATATCAAAAGCTCAACACAGAGGACTTTGTCGCAGGAAACATCGCAGATGTTGTAAACAAAAAAGTTGCTCCCAGAGCAGACGGCAAGGCTTCGGTATACAGCCCCTTTGGTTTGGGTATTCTTGATCTGGCTCTTGCAAATTATGTATACAAAACTTCAGTAGAAAAGAATCTGGGAACAGTTGTTGAGAACTTTTTGCCTTAAGTAAATAATATCGGTCGGGATGATAAAAAACCTAGATAGTTTGCGCGATCGACTTGTTCGATGTTGACTTAAAATTTTTCTTTAAACGGTGAGTGAATTATAACACTCGCCGTTTTGATTTTTGAAACTTTTATGACTGCGCTAAGGTTGAGAGCAATTTTTTCTTGTTTAAAAATTAATTAAAGATCAGCCGAAAAAATCACATTTTTATATACAATATAATATGTAAAGTTTAAATACAGATATTTTTACAAATATTTTAAAATTTATATTGTCTTTTTTTATATAAATATGGTAGAATGTTTACAATAAAATTTAGGAGGAAATTTTATGAAAAAAGCAATTAAATTAATCGCAGGTTCACTTGTTATTATATCTATGCTTATAGGCATGGCAACGCTGTGCGGCTGCGGGGCTAAAACAGTAGTTGTACCCGATGTAGTTTCTATGACAAAAGAAGAGGCAGAAAAGACGATTACAGACGCAGGGCTTGTTATGAAAGTCACACGCGAGAGATATTCTGATACTAATCCTAAGGGCACAGTCGATAAAATGAAGACTCCGGCAGGAGAAGAGTTGCAAAAAGGCGACGAAGTTCAGGTGATCTTAAGCCGCGGCAAGGGAGTTTTGGTGCCGGATGTGTGGGCGCTGACAGGCAAAGAGGCTGAAAATCTTTTGACAGTTCTCGGGCTTAACTGCAAAGTTGTTGAGGAATATAGCGATGATGTTGAAGAGGGCAAAATCATCAGCTATACCGACCAGGGAACGACACTTCCCGTGGGCAGCGATATTACGCTTACCGTAAGCTTGGGAAAAGAATCGTAACACTCCCCCCCGGGTAGCGCTTATATAAAGTTAATGTGAATACACAGATTTGTAAAACTTAATATCAATTTATCTTTTTATCAAAAACAATCAGGCGGCGGTTTGGAAGAATCGTCGCCTTTTATGTAGAATCTATAATTAGTTAAAATGATTAAGCGTTTTGTGTTCTCGGTCATAAATCAGAACGAATGAGCGGCTGCTTATAAGGTTGAAATAATTTTTGTATTATGATATAAATATAGAGATAAAAAACAAGAAGAAATCACGGAGGGGTTAGATGAATAAATTTAAAAGTGAGCAAAATACAGATGCTAATAAAAAGGCTACTCGAACAGAACATGATTCGATGGGCGAGATAGAGGTGCCGGCGGACAGATACTGGGGAGCGCAAACGCAAAGAAGTTTCGAAAACTTTCCCATAGGCTGGGAGAGTATGCCAAAAGAGATCATATCGGCTTTTGCTCTGCTAAAAAAGGCTGCGGCTGAATCTAACTTTGAGCTTAACCCCGAGAAAATGACCGAAAAGAAAAAATCTGCGATAATGTCGGCTTGCGACGAGATATACGAGGGCAAAATGCAAAAAGAGTTTCCTCTGTCTGTCTGGCAAACGGGCTCGGGTACACAGACAAATATGAACACAAACGAGGTTATCGCTAACCGTGCAAACGAAATATTGGGCGAAAAGGCGGCGCATCCAAACGACGATGTGAATATGTCTCAAAGCTCAAACGACACTTTTCCGACCGCAATGCATATATCGGCGGCTATGGCTCTCAAAAACGAGCTGATTCCCGCTGTCGATGTTTTAATCAACACGTTTAAAGATTTAGAGGAAAAGAACAAAGGCATAGTAAAAAGCGGCAGAACTCATCTTCAAGACGCTGTCCCGATCGCTTTTTCTCAGGAGATATCGGGCTGGCGAGGAATGCTTGAGGTATCAAAAGCGCAGATAGAAGCTGCTCTTTGCGGACTTTACAATATTGCTATCGGCGGCACAGCGGTCGGTACGGGGCTAAATGCGCCGAAGGGTTTTGGCGATAAGGTGGCAAAGAATTTGTACAAATACACCGGGCTGCCCTTTCGCTCCGCAGACAACAAATTCCATGCTTTGACGTCGGCGGACAGGCTTGTTTACGCTCACTCAGCAATGAAAGCGCTCGCCGCTGATCTGATGAAGATAGCTAATGATATAAGGTGGCTGTCGTCGGGACCAAGGTGCGGTATAGGAGAAATAAAAATCCCAGAAAACGAGCCGGGTTCATCTATTATGCCGGGCAAGGTCAATCCTACACAGTGCGAATCGGTAACTATGGTTGCCGTACAGGTTATGGGTAATGACTCGGCTATAGGATTTGCGGCTTCTCAGGGCAATTTTCAGCTAAACGTATTTTTGCCCGTTATGGCTTATAACTTTTTGCAGTCGGCAAGACTTTTGTGTGACTCTATCCTTTCTTTTGAAAAAAGGTGCGTCAGGGGAATAACCGCAAACAAAGAGAAAATGCATGAGAATCTTTATAACTCTTTGATGCTTGTGACGGTTTTGTCGCCGCATATCGGATATGAAAACGCTGCAAATGTAGCGAAAAAAGCATATAAAGAGAACCTTTCGCTCAAAGAGGCGTGCACAGAGCTCGGCTACCTCAGCGAAGAAGAGTTTGACAAATATTTTCATCCCGAAGAGTTGGTATAAAAAGGAGAAAATCATGGATATAAGGGAAAAATCGCTTCAAAAACACTATGAATGGCAGGGAAAAATTGAGATCATTTCCCGCTGTAAAATTGATACAAAAGAGGACTTGTCGTTGGCGTACACTCCCGGTGTAGCCCAGCCTTGTCTTGAGATTCAAAAAGATACAGACAAATCTTATGAGCTCACCAGAAGAAACAACCTTGTAGCGGTAATTACCGACGGTACGGCGGTGCTGGGGCTCGGTGATATCGGACCCGAGGCAGGCATGCCTGTTATGGAGGGCAAGTGCGCTTTGTTCAAGGAATTTGCGGATGTTGACGCGTTTCCGATTTGTATAAAAAGCAAGGATGTTGACGAGATAGTACGCACTATATATTTGATTTCAGGCTCGTTTGGAGGCATAAATCTTGAGGATATCAGCGCTCCGAGGTGCTTTGAGATTGAAAAAAAGCTGAAAGAAATCTGCGATATCCCGGTTTTTCACGACGATCAGCACGGAACGGCTATTGTAGTTGGAGCGGCGCTTTTAAACGCTTTGCGCGTAGTAAAAAAAGAGATTGACAAAATAGAGGTTGTTATTAACGGAGCAGGCTCCGCAGGTATCGCTATAGGCAGACATCTTTTGCAGATGGGGGTAAAAAATCTTACGATGGTAGATAAGCAGGGTATAATCTGCGAAGGAGATACCACTCTCAACAGCGCGCACCAAGAAATAGCGAAGCTTACTAACCGCGCGCACAAAAAGGGAACGCTTAAAGACGCAATGATAAACGCAGATGTGTTCATAGGGGTATCTGCGCCAAATATAGTAGACGAAGATATGATAAAATCTATGGCAGACAGATCGATCGTATTTCCTATGGCTAACCCGACTCCTGAGATCATGCCTGATAAGGCAAAGGCTGCCGGCGCTGAGGTTGTAGGTACTGGCAGGTCGGATTTTGCAAATCAGATAAATAATGTTCTCGCTTTTCCGGGAATATTTAGGGGAGCTCTCGACTGCAGAGCAAAGTGCATAAACGACGAGATGAAAATCGCTGCATCTTATGCTCTTTCTTCGCTGATACCGGAGGATGAGCTTAGCAGTGAGAATATAATCGTATCGCCGCTGAATAAAAATGTCGGCGACGTTGTTGCAAAAGCTGTAATAGACGCTGCGAGAAAAACAGGAGTTGCGCGGTTGTAAAAATTATTTAAGGCAATACGTGTGCATCAAATTGTGTGCGGTATTGCCTTAAGATAAAAGATGAATAACGGTATAATTATAAAAGAAAAAACACCGCTGTGTAAATCTATGCCTGATTTACACAGCGGTGTTCTTAATTATTGTTTTATGTGTTAGGGATATTTATTATTTTTAGATTTTGCTTTTTGGCATAGTCGAGCATTTTTGAAGCGCCGCCTTCTCTATGTACACAGCAGATAGCCGTGTTCGACATTGATACCATGATCTCGTTTCTTCTGGGGATAGCGGATTTATATTCGCTGTAAGTGGAATGGTTGCGTTCAAACGGAAAGATGATTTCGTCAAAAAGCTCTTTGTTAAATATATGAAAGTTTTTATAGGGGATTATGAGCACATTTTTTATGTTAGGGTACTGAGCTTTTAGCTCATGCACTAAGTTGGCGCAGGTTTCGTCAAAATAGCCCAGCCCGCCGCTTACAAAGGTTGTGATTCCTGAGTTTATTGCGTCTGTGATCGCGTCTTTGATTTTTTGAATGCTCACATCAAAGCAGTCACGGTTGCCGATAAAAACAGCCGTTGTTTCTCTATTCATTTTAAAATCCTCCTTTATAAATAAAAAAAATGCGTAGCAAATTGAATGTATCAAAAGCCACGCACCGAAAAATACAAGGCTTTATGCTGCTACACAAAAATCTTTAAATGCTTTCCCGCATATAAAGCAAAGCCTGTATTTTTACCGAAGTAAAAATATAAGCGGGAAGCCTTAAAAATTTTAGATTTTTGTGTAGCAATTCAATATTATCATATTAAAATGTAAAATGCAATAAAAAAAGCACGCAAACGAGATGCGTGCCGAAAAACACAAAGCCCTTTATTGCGGCTAAACAACTTTCAACATTTCAAGAATGCGGAAACAGGGTATGTGTTTTTACCGATGGTAAATCCACATCCTTGAAAAATGAAATTTTAAGTTGTTTAGCCAAGAAATATTATACCATATAATGATATAAGAATGCAATAAATTTGCAAATAAAAAAAGCACGTAGCCGAAGCTACGTGCTGAAAAACACAGAGCTTCGGATACGTCACATATCTAAAAAGTAATCGTAATTGCAAAGCAGTTAGAACACTTGAAGCTTGTGTTTTATCCAAACACATTATGTTCTAACTTAACGCAATTATACTTGTATAAGTTTACAAATTATATTTATTCATTTTTAGATATGTGACTAACAAATGATATCATATATTAAATATAAATGCAATAAATTTGCAAATAAAAAAGCACGCAAACGAGCTGCGTGCTGAAAAACACACTGCCCGGTTACGGCTAATAACTTTCACGCATATTTGTATATTTGAGCAAACTTACGGGAAAAGGGCAGGGTTTTTTGCTGAATAAAAATATCGTTTGAAAAAGGCGGACTGGATGCAACG
>DEKP01000023.1:43708-45903 GCA_002353935.1 Ruminococcaceae bacterium UBA2719
GGATGCAACGTCACGTTGGCGGCAAGTCGCCGCAGCCTTTCCGAGAAGAAAAGTTCTATCAGAAGAAAACTTTAACGCCCGACAAAAAGGCGTATTGGATGCAACATCGCGTTGGCGGCGAGTCGCCGCAGCCTTTCCGAGAAGAAAAGTTCTATTAGAAGAAAACTTTAACGCCCGACAAAAAGGCGTATTGGATGCAACGTCACGTTGGCGGCGAGTCGCCGCAGCCTTTCCGTGAAGAAAAGTTCTATCAGAAGAAAACTTTAACGCCCGACAAAAAGGCGGACTGGATGCAACGTCACGTTGCATTAATCCTCATCTAACTTGAGCACAGCCATAAACGCTTCTTGAGGCACCTCTACAGAGCCTAACTGACGCATACGCTTTTTACCTTCTTTTTGTTTTTCAAGCAACTTTTTCTTTCTGCTTATATCGCCGCCGTAGCACTTGGCGAGAACGTCTTTTCTCATTGCTTTTACCGTTTCTCTGGCTATGATTTTGCCGCCGATGCACGCCTGTATAGGTACCTCGAACAACTGCCTCGGGATATTCTCCTTTAGCTTTTCTGCCATCTTTCGCGCTCTCGAATAGGCTTTGTCTGCGTGGATTATAAACGAAAGCGCGTCTACTACCTCGCCGTTTAACATGATGTCGAGCTTTACGAGCTTTGACTCTCTGTATTCTTTGAATTCATAGTCAAACGACGCATAGCCTCTTGTGCGTGATTTTAAAGTATCAAAAAAGTCATATACAATCTCAGCGAGCGGAAGCTCATAGTTGATATCCACTCTGTTTGAGTCAATATAGTCCATTCCTATAAAAGTTCCGCGTCTGTCTTGACAAAGCTCCATGATGTTTCCTACATACTCTGACGGTGCATATATGTGAGCGTTAGTTATAGGCTCTTCCGCTTTTAGTACTAGCGCAGGATCAGGATAATTTGTAGGATTTGAAATCATTTGTTCTTCACCTGAGGTGAGAGTTATTTTGTAATTTACAGAAGGCGCGGTTGTAATCAGATCCAGGTTATATTCTCTTTCCAGCCTTTCTGCAATAATCTCCATGTGAAGCAACCCTAAGAATCCGCATCTAAATCCGAAGCCAAGAGCTACCGAGGTTTCTGCGTCAAAAGACAGGGAAGCGTCGTTTAGCTTTAATTTTTCCAAAGCGTCTCTGAGATCTCCGTATTTTGCTCCGTCAACAGGATATATTCCGCAGAAAACCATTGACTGTACCTCTCTGTAGCCCGGCAGAGGCATTTTAGCGGGATTTGAGGTCAGAGTTACCGTATCGCCTACCTGAGCTTCTGATAAGCTCTTGATGGATGCTGTGATATAGCCAACGTCGCCGGCGTATAAGCCTTCTTTTGGCTCCAATGAAGTTGCCCTCATAAATCCGCATTCAACTACATTAAACACAGAACCTGTTGCCATAAGCTTAAATTGATCGCCTACATGTATCTGTCCTTCTTTTACTCTAACATATATAATAACGCCCTTGTATGAGTCATATATAGAATCAAAGATCATAGCTCTCAGCGGCGCGTTTATGTCTCCCTGCGGCGCGGGAACATCACTGACGATTTTTTCAAGAACCGAGTGTATGTTGATTCCCGCTTTTGCAGAAACCTGCGGAGCATCTTGCGCAGGGATTCCGATTACGTCTTCTATCTCATCAATCACTTGTTGGGGATTTGCAGACGGAAGATCTATTTTATTAATTACAGGTACGATTTCAAGCCCTGCGTCAACAGCTAAGTAGGTGTTTGCAAGGGTCTGGGCTTCTATTCCCTGCGAGGCGTCTACTACAAGTATCGCACCCTCACACGCCGCAAGCGATCTTGAAACCTCGTAGTTAAAATCAACGTGCCCGGGTGTATCTATAAGATTAAAGCGGTATGTTTGTCCGTCGTCGGCATTATACTCGAGCGTTACTGCATGGCTTTTTATGGTGATTCCGCGTTCGCGTTCGAGCTCCATGTCATCAAGCAGTTGATCCTCCATGTCGCGCTTGGCAACACTTTCGGTCTGTTCGAGTATTCTGTCAGCAAGCGTGCTTTTTCCGTGATCAATATGCGCTACTATGCTAAAATTTCTTATTTTATCCTGCTCAAAAGGCATTTTGTCCTCCAAATATAAATATTAAAAATCTCTTAAAAATTATTTATCACAAGTTTATCATATTTATAAATATTT
>DEKP01000003.1 GCA_002353935.1 Ruminococcaceae bacterium UBA2719
AGAACGTCGGTCATCTCGTTGCCGCGCTCGCCGCAGCCGATATAGACAATGATATCTGCATCGCACCATTTTGCGATCTGGTGCTGCGTCATGGTTTTGCCGGTACCGAAGCCGCCCGGAATCGCCGCTGTGCCGCCTCTTGCAATCGGGAACAGCGTATCCATTACACGCTGACCGGTAATCAGCGGAATTGTCGGGGTTAGCCTTTCTTTAACAGGTCTGGCGGTTCTGATAGGCCACTGCTGGCAGAGCGTGAGCTCGTGCCTTTCTCCGAGGTCGTCCTCGATAACGGCAACAACATCGAAAAGCTTGTATTCGCCGTCGGGCTTAACCTCTTTTACAACTCCCGACAAATCGGGGTGAAGCATAAGACGGTGCTCGATAATAGGCGTTTCGGGCAGGGTTGCGTAAATCTGTCCGCCCTCGAGCCTGTCGCCGGGCTTAATTTTCATTGTCACTGTCCACAGCTTTTCTGTATCAAGCGGCGAAACACTGGCTCCTGTGCCGATAAACGAGCCCGTCTGCTCTTCAATTGCCTTTAGCGGACGCTCGATTCCGTCAAAAATGTTATCTATTATTCCCGGTCCCAAAAGAACGTTCATCGGTGCTCCTGTACCTGTTACCGGATCGCCGGGTTTTAGGCCTGTTGTTTCCTCATACACCTCTATTGTCGTAAACTCGTCGGTGATTCCTATTACCTCGCCAACCAGATTGCGCTCTCCTACATGAACCATCTCCATCATTTCAAAGCAATCGGTGTCTTTAACTGTGACAACAGGACCGTTTATCCCGTAAATTACATTAGTATTCATATTATTCATCTCTTTCAACTCTTCAAAGTATTGAGAGCTCGGCGTTTTCGACAAACCACTCTCTCTGATCAGAAAGCTTTCGATCCAAGGTTTCGTCGAGAATTATATTCAGCGCCTCACAAAAGCCTCTCATGCCTCCGATTTTGATGGTTTTATCAGCTTCTACCTTTGCGTTTGAGCCATACAACGCTTTGATTTGGTCCGATATATAAAGATCGCGCTCATTTACAAACAAAATACAGTCGTTATCTGCAAAAAACTCTTTGATATGCTCTGCGCTGGTTTTTAGTCTGACTTTATATTCATCTGTTTTGGTAAATTCAACAAGCTTGTCAAAGGATCTTTGAAAAATATCTTCTACCATTTTTTTGCGCTCAATAAATAACCTGCGCTGTCCTTCTCTGCTTTGTGTTGCAAGCTCGGCAGTCAAGCGACTTCGCGTTTCATTAATTTTGTTTTCGATCAGGCTCTTGCTGTCGCGTTTTGCTTTTTCTTCCGCTTCTTTTAGCCGCTCGCTTTTTAGCTGTTTTACTTCGCCTTGAATAGCATCCTTTTGTTGATTCGCATACTTTTTTATCGCCTTGAGAAAGTTATCGGTTTTTGCGGGTTGCTTCTTTTTTTCGCCCTTATTCTCGCCTTTTTGCTCTTTTGCATACTTTTCGGCAGTCTGCAAAAATCTTTCAGTTTTATTTAATGGCATAAGCTCACTCCCTTTTGCTACAGCGCCTTACAGCTTAACGCCGATAGCGTCCTGAACATATTTTGTGATACTGTCTTTGGTTCTGCCGTTGCCGTGACGGTCGGGAATTTCTACAATCAGCGGCCTTTTTCTATTCAGCTTAAGGTCGTATACAATATCGGGACACAAAGATACAAGCTTTTCTGTCATCAAAACAACTGCAATGCTTTCATCCTCCATAGCATTCAACAGTTCTTTCCTAACCTCTTCTTCCTTGTGCACCACAACTCCGGGAATACCTGCAAACCGCATCCCCATCTTTGTATCAACGTTATCACTGATTAAATAAAATTTCATCTTTTATCACTTAACCGATCTTTGAAAGAATCATAATTGAAATAAGCATGCCGTAAAGCGCAATACCCTCGCCAAGCGCCACAAAGATGATCGCCTTACCAAAGGCTTTGGGGTCTTCGCTTGTAGCTCCGATTGCCGCAGGAGCTGCGTTTGCAACGGCAATACCGCCGCCGATACACGAAAGTCCCGTCGCAGCAGCTGCGCCGATATAAGCCATTGAGTTTGAACTCTGAGCTGCAGCGGCAGTAGTTTCTGTTGCCGCGCTTGTAACAAACGGGAACACCATACAAATCGCAAACACAAAGCCAAAAGAAGCAAGCTGCATAAGCATAGTTTTCTTTCTGCTTTTTCCGTGTGAAACAGCATGAACTGCAATCAAAACAGAACCAATCAAAAATACAACCGGTAACCCCATTACCAAAAAATCAAAAATTGACATAATAAAAACCTCCAAAGATTAGTATAATTATTCTACAGATAATTTAACGGGTTCAAAGGGTCTTCCCTCGCCCGAATAAAAGCGGCTGAACATTTCATAATATTCAAGTCTTAAAACCTGAATTGCCACAAGCAAGGCCTCGAGCACCATGACAATCGCGTTTCCTATGACAACTACAAACCAATAGCCTACTCCCCCAACAGTTTCGGCAAGCACAAACACAACAAGCATCATACCCGCGTGAACCAACACAAACGCGCCGACTCGCAAAAAGCTCATGGTGTTGGTTACATAGCTCAAAAGCACCTCGATAGACTCAAAAATATTTTCAACAATATATCCGCCGAGGCTTTCGGGCTTCCAGTCTTTGTCTCCGTTTACTAAGCCTGACAGCGGTTTGGAAAAGAAAATCAGCAAAAACGGCAAAACAATCAGTCCCAAAACATACCAAACCGTCATAACATGAGTTTTAAAGAATATTTCGGCTGTAAGCCCTGCTACCATCGAGCTGTAGAAAATAACGCCTGCCAAGCCGCTGGTACCGAACAGCGCTCTGCCGTAGTTTTTCTGACGAAACGAGGTATAGACATTTAGAAACATCGCTGTTATCAGCAAAAACACACCGATTCCGATGGCGCCGAAGATGATTGTGTTGATGTTTTTAGAAGCCATAACCTCGATGGGCTTTTCTGAAAAGCCGAGCAACCTAAACATAGGATTTAACAAATTCTCAAAACCAAATACACTTCCGAATATCGTTCCGAATATCATCGAAGAAATTCCACACGGAAACAAGATTTTTCCAATCGCCATTTTTTTAAGCTTCCACATCAAAAGACCGATAATCGAAAGGCACAGTCCCTGGCCCAAATCGCCAAACATAATTCCGAAAATAATTACATATGTAATCGCCACAAACAGCGTGGGATCAATCTCGTTATATTTAGGCACTCCGTACATCTCGGTATAAAACTCAAAGGGTCTTGCAAAAAAGACGTTTTTGAGCTTAACCGGCGGACACTTGTCGATCTCTTCTTTTGCATCGGAAAAATCAACTTCAACGCTTTTGATTTTCTTCAAGCGCTTTTGAAGGGCTTTTTTGTTTTTAGTCGGAATCCATCCGGCGATGATAAAACTATTGGAGTGCTGCAGCGCCTTGCTGCGAATAGCCGAATACATGTAAAGCTCTTCAAGCTTTGAAAGATAGCGCGTGATTTGCTCAAAGTTATCGTCAAGATATTCATCAAGATCTCGTTGCGCGTCCTTTGCCTTCTGCTCCAAAACAGGAATTTCCTTTTTGTAGCTTTCTATTTGTTCGCTGGGGGTCGCGTCTTCTCCCACTAAATCGGTCGGCTCAAAATACAAGCCCTCAAAAATCTTATCAACTTTTTCTATCTGATCTATCGGAGCAAAATACAAACCCCAACAATGTGTTTTATCCTCTGTGCACACCAAAAAATCAACAAATTCGTTGTCCTTATAGGCTTCCAGCTTCTGTACACTGTCCTTGGCAAGCCTGCCAAAGCGCGCCTTCATGTATCTCATTTGCCCAATCTTTTGAACCTGCATATCCAAGCCTGCAAAATGCTCGGCAATGCTTAAATTATGCTCAGCAGACTTCAGTTGTTCGCGCGCAAGGTTTTTTTCTTTTATCAGCGAATAAATCTCTTGTGAAACTGAGTTTGAAAAGCTTTCAAGCTCATCATATGAGGGATTAAAATCGCTGACATCTCTCAAGGGAAAACTGCGTTTGGTTTGATTTAGAGCTGCTTTCAGATTAGTTAAAGGCTCTGCGTAGCTGTTTTTTATTTTCAGGTGTGTAAAATTCTTCACATCGGGATAAAAATTGTTCACTTCATCAGGGTGAAACGCACCCGACTCACCAAGTACCGTAATGACTTCGTCAATAAAATCCATCAGACCGATGACGTTTACTGCATGCATTGATGATACTGCCAAAACAAATTCACCTCTTTATATCATTCAGCGTATAAGCATAAACTGAATAGTTTTTTTGTCAACGGAGTAGCGTATACCTTCTATTAGACTTATAACGTTCATCAGCTCTATTTCTGAAAGAAGCATGAACGATATCATGACAACGGAAGGGTTTATTGAAAAATGAAGATTTTTCTTTGCAAGCTTGTACTGAATACGCGCGCCGATATCATCGGCATATTCATCCTTTTCACTATAAAAAAGCTTTGAGTATCTTGATTCACGCAAAATCTTAATAATCTCGTCTACAGACTGAGCACCGCATATTCTGTCGATCAGCTTTTTGCTAAGCCCGCTATTATCTGACAAAATATTGGTTTTTATAATATCCGAAGAAATGTTATAGTATTTTTTCAGTCGAATAATTCTTGAAATAATGCTGTAATCATTTATACTTTTAAATATATCCGTCAGTTCCCTGCGTTCGCTCTTATTTGCTGTTTTATTAATAAATTCAATGATGTGACTAACAATGTGGGCGTACAGCTTGTTTTCGATATCCGACACAGGAAGCCGTCCGCTTGAATCAGCTTTGAAGCTCTTTAGCAATTCATAATAAGACGTGTGTTTTAAGGCGTTCAAAAAGTCTTCATAGTCCCGGGCCTTTGCAAGACGGTTTACATCTATCTCGGTATGCTTTGCCAAAAAAGCAGGAAACTGGAATATAAACTTTTCGGTCGAATTGGAATTTAACAAAACCAAAAAATTGATGATCTGTTCCGTTTCTGTTTTCTCAACAAAATAACGCGAAAAGCCGGATCTGAAGCTCGAGTCGTAACGGCAAAGTGAATCAAACTCATCAAAAAGATATTGTCTGAGCAACAGCTCAAGTCGTCCTCTGTGCACGTCCCGCTCATTAATTTCGTCCAGTGCAGACGCAAAGTGGGTGTGTGTTTTCAGATAAACCAAAACCTCAGAAACACTTTGGCAGGCAAGAAGGTTAGAATAGTCGCTCTCCGTCAAAAACTTGCCGTACTTTGCCCTTGCCTTTGCCGAAACAGCATAGGAAGCAGTTGACATAAAAGCACCTCCCGTCAATTAAGAACCCGGCTGACAATATCATCAACCCATTTGTCGCGGTTTTGCTCATAATCGGATTTCAATTTTATCAAAATTGATTCCTGCTTAGCCGAAGTTTCGGCCCTTGACTGGGCAGCGTTTTTTTCCATATTATCGTTAATTTTTTCTATCTTAACTTTAGCGTCATCCATATATTTTTGATAAATTTCAGCAGCCTCTTGTTCTATGCGCTTTTTTTCTTCTTCACAGGCCTTTTTATTAGCCTCTTCCAGTTTTTTAGCTTGATCGTCCGCCTCAATAATTTTTTTGATCATGTCCTGCAAATTTATCACCTCCGCAGGCAAAAACTTTTACATAATAATCACAGAATATTCTATTCTTATTTTTTGTCTAAGTCAAGAATTTTTGTTCAAAAAAATCTTCCAAGATTTTGCAAAAAGCACAAGCGGTATTTCTTATTAAAACATGTTTTTAACCGTCTGCCAAAAATTTTTAGCTTTTGATGTTATTGTGCAACAGATCCCAAGGGCTGATTATATATTTATTTCTTTAGTAAGTATTGTTGAAGCCTGACAAGCTCCATACAAAGCGAAAATCCCGCCGACATTGTCAACAGGATTTTTATTTTGAATAATTAGAATTAAATAAAATATATATTTTTAAAGGCTCTTTGAAAATGCATATT
>DEKP01000005.1 GCA_002353935.1 Ruminococcaceae bacterium UBA2719
ACTCAGGGACTTGCCAACTATATAATAAAAAAGTTTGGCGGCGGTGCTGTTGCAATATCTCATGACAGCAGAATCAAAGCTGATTTATTCATGAACGAAGCCGCACGTGTTCTTGCTGCAAACGGAATAAAAGTATATATTACTAAAGAACTTGAACCTACTCCTGTTTTGAGCTATCTTGTACGATATTTTAAATGTCAGGCTGGTATTATGATAACAGCAAGTCACAACCCGGCTGAATATAATGGTTATAAAGCTTATGGAGATGACGGATGTCAGTTAACGGATAACGCTGCTAATGCTGTATATAACGAAATTCAAAAGCTTGACATGTTTAATGATATTAAACTGGGCGATTTTGACTCTTTTATAAAAGACAGAAAAATTATACATGTTGACGATAACGTTTATGATGAATACCTACAAGAAGTAAAAAAGCAACAGGTAAATCCCGATATATGCAAGAATTCCGATTTAAGCGTTGTTTACACACCGCTAAACGGAACAGGAAATAAGCTCGTTAGAAAAGTTTTGGCTGATATCGGCGTTAAAAATGTTAAAATTGTAAAAGAACAAGAAATGCCGGACGGTAATTTTACCACCTGCCCCTTCCCTAATCCGGAAATCAGAGAAGCTTTGCAAAAAGGTCTTGAGCTATGTGAAATTGAAAATCCGGACTTATTGCTTGCTACCGATCCTGATGCAGACAGAGTAGGAATAGCCGTCAAAGATTATGACGGATCATACAGATTGGTAACCGGAAACGAAACCGGCGCTATGCTAACGCAATATTTGCTTTCACAAAGAAAAGCACTTTGCAACTTGCCAAAAGATCCTATAGTTGTTAAAACTATAGTAACTACTCCGTTAATTAACGCAATTTGCAATGAATATAATTGTGAACTAATAGATGTCCTAACAGGTTTTAAATATATAGGTGAAGTGATTTTAAATCTTGAAGAAAAAGGCGAAGAAGATCGATTTGTATTTGGTTTTGAAGAAAGCTACGGTTATCTTTCGGGAACTTATGTAAGAGACAAAGATGCAGTTGTTGCCTCTATGCTAATATGTGAAATGGCTGCATACTATAAAAATCAGGGGAAAACACTGGCTAATGTTATAGATGATATTTATAAAAACTACGGCTTCTATAAAAACACTACTTTGAATTTTTATTTTGACGGTGCTGAAGGTATGAAAAAAATGGACAATATTATGTCTGTATTACGCGACAACTCACCTGCTGATATAGCAGGATATAAAGTTATTAGCACATCTGATTACCTAAACAGTGTTGAAAAAAACATTGTAACAAACAAAAATAAACCTATAAATTTGCCTAAATCAAATGTAATTTCATATGCTTTAGAAGACGGACACACATGTATTATCCGTCCATCCGGAACTGAGCCTAAAATTAAATTATATATTACTGCTGTAGGTAAAGATGAAAAAAACGCAATAGATATTACTGAAAAAATAAAAAATAATATCACAGAATATTTAAAATGACTTTTTTATTAAAGCTATTATATTTAATTAGTCTCTCAAGATGAATTAATAAATAAAACTCACCCCTGTTCAATTCGTTTTTTGAACAGGGGTGAATTTATTAAACTTAAAATTTTATATATTTAATCTTCTATATGATTTATTGTTAATACGGTACTATCTTTCATATTATCCTCTTTGTAGAACATAAACTTAACTTGTTCAAATCCGCCATCCTCATAGGTTAAGGCGCGATAGTCAGCTTGGTCGTTATCATAATCTGCTTCTCCGTAAACCTCTATTACTTGTTCAGGTGTAAGATTTTTATCAAATTTAATTCCACCCGGAAGTTCAACATCAAAATTTTGTTTTAGAGTTATTTCAATTTGACATACCTGACATTCAGAATATTTTTTAGATTCATTTGAACCGTTCCAAAACTGAACATGTAAGCTATCACCATCCGCATTTTTTACATAGCTTCCAATTGTGTAGGTATTCGGCTTTAGATCCTCATCCTCCGGCAAAGTATAACCGAGATCTTTGAGTTGAGAATATTCGAAAGGTAATGTCAAGGAATTACCATTGATTTCAACTTGATAGGTCATGAGTAAATCTCTGCCGCTGTTAGATTGCTCCGATTTGGTCTCTTGTGTCAAGCTGGAGGTTTTATCCTCGGAACTAAGAACATTTGAATTACTTACTGAATTTTCAGACTTACCATTGGAAGCACACGCGCAAAACAAAAGTGTCATAATAAGAGCAAAAATAGTTACAATAAATTTTTTCATTTTTTAATACTCCTTTATTTTTAATAATATAAATTAAATGTTACTCAAATAAACAGCGAAAAAACATTAAGATAATTTATTATATTATAAAAATTTTTATATGCAAAAATATTAGACATATAATCCATATTTTTGTCAAGTAAAAAAGATATATAATGAATACAGGATATATTAAATTTCATTTTGCAAAATATGTTATATTATAAAACAATTGTTTTTAGATAAAAAAAGAAACTCACTATCAGATGTTGGCATCTTCCTATTTTCACAGCCCGTCGCCGGACTACTATCTTCGGCACTA
>DEKP01000002.1:0-165 GCA_002353935.1 Ruminococcaceae bacterium UBA2719
CCATCAGGGACGATATATTTTCTTCGAAAATCTATCCATCCTCGCAGCATAGCTGCTTCGGACATCGAGCCTGAAAATGTGCCCCCGGCACATTTCCTTTACGGCTCTACCCTCTCAGGGTTCGAGTCCCTTTCTCCCAAATAAAAAATATACCGAGCACCGGAA
>DEKP01000002.1:210-7845 GCA_002353935.1 Ruminococcaceae bacterium UBA2719
GGACCAACCGGTTATGAGCCGGTTGCTCTGACCAACTGAGCTAATGGCCCTTATGATTACTGCCGCTTTGTCAAGCTGGTATCTGTCTAAGACAAGTCCGACCGCTTACGCGACTTTGCAAACTGTATTATATCAATTTACTTTGCTTTTGTCAATCAAAAATTATAACTATTTTTTCTTTTATTATAAAGGTTAAATTTTCAAAGTCCGCTTAGCATATTTTTATTTTAAATTTCACCGTAAGTTTTTACTGTTTTATTCTAAAGCCAATACAAAGTCACTTTACAGATCGTTTAAAGCCGCTATTCGTCCTTTGATTCCTTCGACTTTTTTCTCAGGCGTTCAAATATAGCCTTTGTGTCTATATTTTTCTCATCTTCTTTATCATCTGCTTTTCTAAAGAAAGCGTCTGCTGAGCCTTTCCTTTTTATTACACAAATTTCGACATGATCGCCTTCTTTGGCGTTTTCAAAAAGCTTTGCAGGTACACTCAGCATCTCTCCGCTGCATTCCACAACAGCTATATCGCCTTCAAGCCTGTCAATTATCACTCTCATGCTATCACCATATTCAATTTACAACGTAAAGCCTTTTTTGTCAACGTTGCAGAAAATTCAACAACAAATTAACTTTGTTGTTTGCTCAAAGTAGCGGTCACTCTTGTCATTACATCAAAAAAGCACCGACCTTATCCAGCCGGTGCTTAGTTATCATAAAGATTTATTCCATATCTGTTTTTGCTTTTAAATTTGTATTAACTTTAGAAGCTTTTTTCTTGGATTTAACAACGCTTTTTATTTTTTCATATTCTTCCTTTATTACTCCCAAGGTCGCCTTGTCGTTTGGGAAAAACAGTTTTAAAAACCAAATGGACAGTATCGCGGTAACTATCTTCTCCGGCGTAAAGGGCAGCCACAACAGGCCCAAATACGCACCGCCTACAATCGTCATCCACGAGATGTTACACAAAGCTCCGACCGCCGTAAAAACATAGCTCCATCCGTTGGTAATCATCCACGCTAAAAACACACATAGCAACAGCCTGGGGTTCAAAAAGAATTTTAAAATTTTTAAAGCAGTTGATTTGATTTTTTCTTTCAAATTTTGGGTAAGCTTTAACATAATTTTTTCTCCATAGCTTTGCAGCAAAATAATGTTCATGTTTACAATTACATAATAACACCTAAAATTGAAAGTTTCAACAATTTTTTTAAAATTCACAAAAGATTAATTTTGTTAATAATTTGGAAAAATTTAGTTATATTATTACGATTTACATACTATCGGTATCGTCAAATAACTATCAGCCTTTGCTCTTTGGATATCACATTACAAAGCGTTTGATTTTAGCTTTGCCAAACAATCAGCAGCTCGCCGCGTTTTACGCTGATAACAGCGTCTTTTCCGACAAACTCATTGGATACTCCCATCGGCACCCTGCGTTTGAGCGTAATATCTTTAGCTTCATATGACAATCCGCTTATATTCACGCCCTCGCACTTTTGAGACAAGGAAAAGACCGAGACTCTTCCTTTGTCGCGCTTAGAAAAATTGAACGAAGAATTTTTTATCACGGTAAAGCTCTCTTCGTTTCCGTAGAAAACAGAGCGGCCGTGTCTATCCGCAATCAAAGAAGCAAGCTGGATATTGGCGAAGGTATGATCAAGCAGTCCCCCCACCGCGCCGTATACGATAAAACGGTCGTAGCCTTTATTCATAGCAAAATTTATAGCGTGTTCAATATCGGTATCGTCTTTTCTTACATTGAGCCTGATCTTGTTTTCAAAGTCAGGCTCGCTTTTGATAGAATCAAAATCCCCTATTAATATATCCGGCAAAATCGAGAGCTTTGCTGCCTCGTCAAAGCCTTTGTCGGCAGCTATTACAAGATCATCCTTTTCGGGCCGTTCAAACAATTTTTTTACGGGAAGTGCTCCAAAAATGAAACACCTGTGCATAAACTTACACCTTTTTTCTGTTAAGTTTTTTTGCTATCACCAAAGCAACTATCACCAAAACAGCAGCTGCTACCGTTATGATAAGCGCCGTCAAATTTACATTTTGTATGCCTGTAATTTCAAAATTACCCGTGTCGGCATTTTGAAGATGCGGAAAAACCAGCGCCGCTGCAACCGATATCGCAGCAAGTGATACAACTCCAATCAGAACGTTTAAAACATATTCAAACGTACCGATTTTTGACTTTTTGGCAAGCGACAACATGGGAGTTGAAAAGTCGATAACCGAGCCCAAAGCTACGGCGGCAACAATGGTTATGATAGTTTCGGGCAACATATATGTTGCATTATATGCTAAAGAATAGACAAGTGCGTCTTTGGTCGGAATAGAAAGCCCTGCCCACACAGTAGCGCCGGAAATCACATGGAAAATATAGCGTACAACGCACACCAAAAACGCGCCTCGACCGAGTGCCGCAGCGCCGCTTCCGGTTTTTTTGAACACTCCGCCCAAAGAGGTTGACATAAACGCTAAAATATAGTCAATCAAAATAATCGCTATCACAGCACCCCACCATGTGGCATAAGACAGCGTGTTCATTCCCAGCAAAAGCTGAATTATACCGTAAACAAAGCCCGTCAAAAGCGCCCATGAAAATTCATAGCGATATGCAATAATAATCAGCGGCAGCATGGAAGCAAACGTAACGCTTCCGCCATAGGGCAAGTCGATAATTTTAATCATACTTAGAATGGTTGCAAAAGCAATCATCAAGCCGCTTTCGGTTAGTTTTTGTGACAGTTTAACATTTTTCATAAAAAACACCTTTCTTTGTTTGCCCTGCGCTGTTTTTATGGAGTTCCCAACATCAAAAAAGCTTACAAAAAGCGCAAAAGCCTTGTCATAGCCCGGGCAAAAATTATAACAAAAAAACACCACACGATCGTATGGCGTAATGATACTCCCTACGACGGCATTATCCGTATCAGGTTATCGGTCAAAACAGCGTTCGTCGTTAGATTACAGCAAAGCCGTGACTTCAACCGAATTAAGAGTTTTGAAAAGCATAAATTTCAATCTCAGCCGACTTGCGCCAGCACCCCCGTGGTATTTTTTTCAATTTATAAGATACAACGCTTTGTACAATTTGTCAATATTATATTTGTATTATTGACAAAAGCGTTGTCGCAAAAAGCCTTTTTTTGCCTAAATATCATACATTTTTTTGACAACTCTTATCTTAAAAACAAAGCTTGGTTTCACTTGCAAAAGCTATGCGTTTGTTGTATAATATTTTGTATAATAATTATCAGAAAAGCCTCTTCTTCTTTTTTTTAATAATAATATACTTTCGTTATATAATATCGGGAGGCATAAAAATGAACGATATCCCAAAAGATATTAACGAAGAAAAACTGAATACAAATATTGATGATAGCGCTATCCCCGCCGTACCCGAACAGCCTAAAAAGCTGAACAAAACGAAAAAAAGGATAGGGCTTATCCTTTTTATTTTATTAAACGCCGGAGTTTTAATATACACCGCGTCTTTGGAATTTTCAAAGCCTGCTCCAAAATATCGGGGAGAACCGTTCGGATTAAAAAACATCCTGTTTTTAGTTGGAGCAATAATGTGCGTTGCGCTGGTCCTTATTACCGAAACGGTAAAATATATGCTCATGATGCGCCATCTCGGAGAAAAGGTCTCTGTAAAATGCGCCTTTGAAACAGCGGCTCTCGGTAAATATTATGACAGTATTACCCCATCAGGCGCCGGCGGCCAGCCCTTTCAGATTTGGCATTTATACTCTCACGGCTACTCCTCCGGAGCAAGTTCCGCTATGCCGCTTTCGGGATTTGTCACGATGCAGTTCGGTTTTGTTTTTCTTGCGCTGTTTGTATTTATTTTTAACAACAACGCTATATCCAAAACCGCCCTAAAGGTAACCGCATATATCGGTGCGTTTGTATATATGATAGTTCCCGTAATGATAATTATATCTGCATTGGCTCCACAAATAGCTGCAAAAATAGTAGTATTTTTTGTAAAAATCGGCACAGCGCTTCATTTAGTCAAGCAACCGAAAAAATCAATAATGAAATCCGTAAAAGCCCTAAAGAACTACAGTAACAGTCTCAAAAAAATCACTAACAACGTAAGGCTTGTCATTTTGCTTTTGGCGCTGTCCTTGGTTTTTCAAACCGCGTTGTGCAGCATTCCGTATTTTGTGATTCATACTTTCGGCGGAAACCTAGGATTTTTCCGTGCTCTTTCAATGTGTGTATTTGTATATGCCGCTATAACCATAGTGCCCACACCCGGAAACTCGGGAGCTGCCGAAGGCTCGTTTTATCTTTTGTTTAGCCAGCTTGAAACCTCGGGCCTTTTTTGGGCAATGCTCGTATGGAGATTTTTATGCTACTATTCGTTTATATTAATAGGTCTAATTATTTACGGCTACAACGCACTCATTAAACTAAGAAACAAAAAAAAGGAAACATAAAATGTTAAACCCATCAAATATACGCAGCGCACAGTTTTTAGACACATATTTTCCGATAGTTGACGGCGTTGTCCAAACAGTACACAACTATGCTTTGCTGTTAAACAACGACGCCTACTCTTGTGTTGTAACACCAAAAAGCGTATTAAAATATGACGATCACTCGCTTTCCTACGACGTGTTCAGAACCTCCTCGCTGAATCTAAAGGTTGCTGAATATTCTATTCCGACGCCGAGGTTTGATAAAAACCTAAAAAGCTTTTTAAAGGAAAAGAATTTAGATATAATGCACGCGCACAGCCCTTTTTATGAAGGATCTTTCGCATCGTACTATTCTAAAAAGCTCAATATTCCCTGTGTAGCGACCTTCCACTCAAAATACTATGACGATACGCTCCACATTACCGGCTCAAGAATTATTGCAAAATATGTTACGAAAAAAATACTGAGATTTTACAAAAGCGTAGACAGTGTATGGGCGTGTTCAAACTCCACCGCAAAAACTCTCAGAGAATACGGTTTTGAAGGCGACATATTTGTCATGGACAACGGCTCGTCGCTCAAAATCCCCGACAACGCACCTCAGCTCAAAGAACAGACGGCAAACAAGTTTGATATACCGAAAAACAAAAAAATCCTCTTGTTTGTCGGTCACCAGATATGGCATAAAAATTTGAAATTGATTTTGGATACATTCAGGCTTATTTGCAACAACAGCGACAATTACAGGCTTTTGATAGTAGGAAACGGCTACGACGCCGAAGACATCAAGAAATATTCCGACAGCTTGAACTTCAACGACGGTCAAGTGCGTTTCTTAGGCAAAATTGCCGACAGAGAACTACTAATAGGAGTATATTTAAACGCCGACTTGCTGTTTTTTCCGTCGGTGTATGATAACGCGCCGCTTGTAGTCAGAGAAGCTGCGTCTTTGGGTGTTGCATCTCTTTTAACCGAGGGCAGCAACGCTTGCGAAGCGGTAGAAAAAGACGTGTCCGGCTTTACAGCTGAAGAAAACAAAGAAGCTATGTATCGGGAAATCATAAAAATATTTGAAACAGAGAATCTACTCAACGCCGTATCTCAGCGCGCACAGCGCGATATTCCCAAATCATGGGAGCAAATTATAAAGAGAGTACAAAACAAATATGCCGAAATAATCGAAAAATACAATTTTGAGCACAAATAAAAGAATTTATAACTGAAAACCAAATTATAAAATTTAAAAGTCAAAAAATACAACAGCAAAGTGTTTATTTGTCAAATTCATAGAAACCGAGAGCTTTGACTGTACAATTATTATTTCGTTTTTCAGTCTTGAATTTTCGGTTTTAATTGAAAAATCCCGGCGCTTTTGCGTCAGGATTTTTGTTTTAACTCAGCCTCAACATCTTGTTGCCGATTATTCTGTATTATGTTATGTCTTCTTACAAAAACCGAACTCAGCATTTCAAGACCAAGAACTCTGACGTGGAACTCAAAATGTTCAAACGGATTAAATAAAAGCATAACAGCCAACCCAACCGAAACAGCGGCTACAACTAAGCGAAAAACAGAAAAATGCTTTTCACAGTAAGATTGTGTTATTTCATCAGAAACTTCTTTTAAAGAAATCATAGCCCATACCGAGCCGATAACTCCGATTGATTCAGCGTTGTGAACAAGAATAACCATTCCTAAAACAGCATAAATAACAATTGATCCCGCATTGATTTTTTGATCCTTATATTTTAACAATATGATAACACTTGTAACTGCGCGCAGCAAAAGAGTGATTCCAAGCAGCCACGGTACCAAAATCACAAAGTTTTTCGGAAAAATTATTAACAAAACTCCAATTACCCCTGAAACAAATGCCAGCCAATCTTTATCTAAACCTATAATTAATTTTTTCATAATATCACCGATTATATCATAACAAGAAGTTTTAACTCTCGCAATTAGGTCCCCTGTTTTTATAAATTTATATAATATTTAAGTTATCTTATTCATCAAAAAAAGTTTTTAACCTTTCTAAAAAATCAGGAGCTTCATCATACACCGCATGACCAAAATCATCGTAAACATACAACTGAGCCTTTGTTTGTTTTGCAGTAAAAACAAATTCATCTGCGCTGAAAATTTTGTCTTTTTTTGTTCCGGCAACAAAGACCGGACAGGTTATTCGGTTAAGCTTTTTGCAAACATCAAAGCTCCTACAGCCTTCTGCGAGGATAACAAATCTGTTTATATCCTCCTTCGTCGCACCACTCATAAGCTGCATTATAATATTGCCGAACTTTTCGCAAAATTCATCCGAATATACAGCCTCACAAATGCTCTTGTTCAAATCGTATTCATTTCCCTTTTTCGCAACTTTTATCCAATTCTCAATAATTCGTGAGTTTTCCTCTGTTATTTTTGAGACAGTTGAGCACAGACCAAGCTTACAGACAAGCTCAGGGCGGCTTATCGCAATACATTGAGCAATCATTCCGCCTTGCGAAACTCCGAAAAGATAGGCGTCTTTGATACCGAGAGCATCAAAGACTTTGGCTGTATCGTCAGCCATATCCTGTATTGTATATCCCTCGGGGCAAACAGTGCGGCGGTCAAAAACATACACCGTGTAGTCATCCTTCATAAGAGAGTACGCCGAAGCTATGCTTTTAGCAGAGCCCATAACACTCTTAACGCCGAGTCCGGGAAGAACAACCATTCTTTTATCCCCTGTACCAAATTTAAAATACCTCATTTCAAATCCGGCAGTTATTACTTTTTCTGTTTTTATGGACATAGTCATCAACCTCGTTTTGCAACGTTGATTTTATTATACTTTTTACTTTTAAATATGTCTACTTTTATTATATTATTTTTCCGTTTTTCAGTCTTAAGGCATCAGTCAAGTTAGAAAATCCTGTCTAAAAGAACTGAAAAATTAAGACTTAAAACTTAAAAATTAATAATACAAAGCAAAAATAGTAGCCTGTGGTATCAAAAGATTCCACAGGCTACTATGGCGCGCTGGAAGGGACGATGTATTTTCTTCGAAAATTCCTCCGTCCTCGCAGCATAGCTGCTTCGGACATCAAGCCTAAAAATGTGCCCCCCGGCACATTTTCTTTACGGCTCTACCCTCTCAGGGTTCGAGTCCCTCCCTGCTTGCATTAAAAAAATAGTAGCCTGTGGTATC
>DEKP01000002.1:7904-8082 GCA_002353935.1 Ruminococcaceae bacterium UBA2719
ATGGCGCGCTGGAAGGGACGATGCATTTTCTTCGAAAATTCCTCCGTCCTCGCAGCATAGCTGCTTCGAACATCAAGCCTAAAAATGTGCCCCCCGGCACATTTTCTTTACGGCTCTACCCTCTCAGGGTTCGAGTCCCTCCCTGCTTGCATTATAAAAAATAGTAGCCTGTGGTATC